>CACXCY010000078.1 GCA_902766265.1 uncultured Bacteroidota bacterium | reverse complement strand
TGGGTCCCATGATATCCTGCACATAGCTGGGATAGCGGAACTTGGTATTTTCGGCGTTCATCACATCGGCACCGGCACGACTGCTCTACAACAGGAAAGCGTTGCCATAGTCGAAGAAATACATTCCCTTGGCGGTAATGCTGTTGATGGCGGCCACCTGGCGACGCAACGAAGCGTGGACGGCCTCCTTAAACTTCTCCGGCTGGTCGGCCATCATCTTCTTGCTGTCCTCAAAGCTGATACCAACAGGATAGTAGCCACCGGCGTATGGATTGTGACAGGAAGTCTGGTCGCTGCCCAAATCCACATGGATATTGTTTTTGGCGATATATTCCCAAAGATCCACCACGTTGCCCTGGTAGGCGAAACTGCGGGCCACTTTCTTGCTACGGGCCTCCTCCACCTTGCGGAAGAGCTCGTCCAGATTCTCGTGAACCTCGTCCACCCATCCTTGCTCAAAGCGCTTCTGTGTGGCTGCGGGGTTTATCTCAGCCGTGATAGAGACCACGCCGGCAATGTTGCCCGCCTTGGGTTGGGCACCGCTCATACCGCCCAGACCTGCCGTGACGAAGAGCTTGCCTTCCACACCGCCGCCCAGTTTGCGGGCTGCGTTGAGCACCGTGATGGTGGTGCCGTGCACAATGCCTTGGGGGCCTATGTACATATAGGAACCGGCGGTCATCTGGCCGTACTGGGTCACACCCATAGCGTTGTAGCGCTCCCAATCATCGGGTTTGGAATAGTTGGGAATCATCATGCCGTTGGTCACCACCACGCGGGGAGCATCCTTGTGCGACGGGAAGAGACCCATCGGGTTGCCGCTGTACATCGCCAGCGTCTGCTCCTCGGTCATCTCCGACAGATATTTCATCACCAGCCGGTACTGGGCCCAGTTCTGAAACACAGCGCCGTTGCCGCCATAGGTAATCAGCTCGTGGGGATGCTGCGCCACCGCGGGGTCCAGGTTGTTCTGAATCATGAGCATGATGGCGGCCGCCTGTTTGCATTTGGCGGGATAGGCATCGATAGGACGGGCATACATCGGGTACGTCGGACGCAGACGATACATATATATACGGCCGTACTTACGGAGCTCTTCCGCAAACTCGGGAGCCAGCATGGCGTGGTCCTTGGGGTCGAAATAGCGGAGAGCGTTGCGTATGGCCAGTTTCTTCTCTTCCGACGTGAGGATGTCCTTGCGCTTGGGAGCATGATTGACGGTAGTGTCATACGGTTGTGGTTCGGGCAGCGGAGAAGGGATGCCC
The DNA here is from genome assembly GCA_902766265.1 of uncultured Bacteroidota bacterium. GTDB lineage: Bacteria > Bacteroidota > Bacteroidia > Bacteroidales > P3 > Colimorpha. The sequence continues at coordinate 3,946 of CACXCY010000078.1, read as the reverse complement.
TGACGTAATTCTTGCTGAAATTCTTCGAGTGTCATATAATGATAGATTTTAGTTTCTTTTCTTTTTCCGATTGATTCTTTAGCAGTTATCAAACACTTATCTATTGTGGTACGCCTATCCTTTCTTTGTTTTGGAGATTACAAAAATACAATTTTTCCCACAATGGCTGTCATCAAATTTGTTTCGCCGATGGTTCCGGCTCGCTTTGTGGCCGATAAACATAGCATCCCGCTTCCGACGGATGGTCGTAGATAAGCACATCTTTCTTCTCCTTGCGCAGAATCCACACCACAAGTATATCGCCGCAGGCGCCCACCGTGAGGAAGATACCGAACACCAGCCACGCAAATGAGCCATTCAGAAATGCCACCACACAAGGCACCACGCCCAACACCACCAAGGGTGCCAGCGCCCCTGCAACATAGGGGCTCTTGCGCATCGGACGGCTGCAATGGCAATAGGGGGCGAGGTAACGCCACATGACACCAAAACTGATGTCCCGCCAGCTCATACGGCCCGCAAGCATCCACGCCAGCCCATGAATCAACTCATGCACCACAATGCCCGCAACAAGTGCCACCACAAGCCACATCGTCTCCGCATGCGCCAAATCAATCCCACCATGCAACCATACAAACGGCACGCCCAACAGCAGCGCCAGCACCACCATTATGATAAGACCAAACACATTGGCTCCTATCATATTGATTACCTTTTTCTCGGGTTCGTAACCCTCCATGCGGGGCAGCTCTTCGTTCATTGGGACGCCGTTTTGTGTGAGGATAAAAGCTTATAGGTTCAACTGCAATCCCACCTCCAGGCGCGGCAGATTCATGTAGAAATTACCCGGCGACAACTCTTGTGTCTGTATCTGGGTGTCGCCGATGCCGGTCAGACGGTAACGGGCGTAGAAGCCGAAGAAGTCGTACGTCAGGCGCGTCAACACGCCGTAGTTCCAGGGGGCGGCATCGTTGAACTGGGGTGCCTTGTACTCACGCACCTCGCCGTCCACATAGCCCAGGTTCTTGTCCGTATACTGCGTGCGGTATCTGTACCAGCCGCAGCTTCCATAGACGCCGAGATCCCAATGCAGCCCCTTCTTGAAGAGCCCGCCGGCGGTGATGCGGATGCGCTGGAACAGCTCTGCTTCCACCTCACCGAAGGTGAGCCGCTTGTTGCCGAACACAGAGTCGGCGGCCGTATAGGTGTCCAGCATCTTGTCGAGGTCGTTCTTCTCCTTGGGGTCAAAGTGGTATCTGGTCGTGACGTAGCCAAAGCCGAAGCCCAAGGCATACCATTTCTTCAACGGTTTTGCCCAACGGATGTCGAAATGGAACGCCGGCGACCACGGCTGCAGATCGTGCTCTTCGCCCTGAGTCTTGACCATATCGCCCAGCAAGAAGGCGTAATCCTGCTGCCAGGCCTTCTCGTCCACCTTGTTGTCCTCCGGTGTGCGGCTCAGCCGCTCGTCGTATGAATAGTTCAGGTAGCCACCGCTGTCGATGACCGAATATCCGAAGGGTCTCACGTTGCCCGAATCCATCAGCGCCCTGTTGTCCTCCGCACTCAGGCGTAGCGAGTCGGTGTAGCCCTCGTAGCTCACCGTGAGCAGCTTCTTGTAGAGCCCCGATTTGGCCACGGCGATGGCCAGCGAGGGGTCGAAACTGGCAAACTCCACATCCACATAGCGCTCTATCTCGCCCGACAGCGTGGTGGCCTTCATAAACACGTTGGCACGCTTGCCGTCGATACCGCTGTTGTACATCATGTTGGTCGCCTCTTCTATACGCGATGACAAGGTGGTGCTTTCCGCCTTGCTCTTGCTCTCGCCTTCATATTTCACAGTTGCGTTGGCAGGTGTCTGCCGCACAACGCCTGTGGGCACCACCGCGATATAGGTGCCGCGGTCCTCAAAACGGAACGTCGGCTTGACCGGCTCACGCTTGCCCACGAAATAGGAGGCCTGCGGCACTCCGTAGCCAAACGCATAGTCGGAGTACGGGTAGAGGTCGCCCGAATGCTCTATCTCGGCCTTCATTTGCATCGCCGTAAGCTGGCGGTGGGTCTGCCACGCACAGGCGGCAAAACCGGCCGTCAACGGGCAGGAGAACGACGTTCCTGAAGCCATCGTGGAAGCCGTGTCGTTGCCCGGCTTGGCCACGACGGCATGACCGAAGGCGCAGACGTTGGGTTTCAGCCGACCGTCGGCCGAAGGGCCGTACGAGCTGAAGCTGATATGGCGGTAGGCCTTGAGATTGTTCACGATGCCGCCCACGCAGATAGCGCTGTCGGCATCCGACGGGGTGACGATGGTCTTCCACTTGTCGTCGTCGCCCTCGTTGCCTGCCGAGCACAGCACCAGCATACCCTTGCGGGCGGCCATATTGGCAGCATGGGCCACATAGCTGCGGCCGTCCATTTCGTAGGTATAGTGTCGCTCGGTGCCGTAGCCCAGCGAGCTGCTGATAATGTCGGCGCCGTTCTTGTCGGCCCATTCCACCGCTTGCATCCACCACACCTCCTCCTTGAAGGGCTCCGTGTTGATTTCCGTACGGGCCAGCAGAAATTCGGCGCCCGTGGCCAAACCCAGCTGACGGCCGTTGAGGATGCCCGCGATGCAGCTCAGCACCATAGTGCCGTGAGTGCTCCAGCCGTACACATCCTCCTTGCGGTTGCAGAAGTTCCAGGTCTTCAATATCTGGCCGTTGTCACGCAGGTGCTTGAAAGCCGCATGGGTGTTCACATGGGGGAACCCGCCGTCAAACACGGCGATGCGGATGCCCTTGCCGTCGATGCCCGCCTGGCGGAACATCTCGCCTTGCATACGCACCAGCTGCTCGGTCAGCATCGGATTCTGCGCCGATGCCGGCTGGTCGTCGGCAGCAACGTCGTCCTCGCGCACAGCGCCGGCCATCTGCATATCGCCGCCTATCCGGCGCACCTCCTTCACGAAGGGCAGACGCTCAATCCGAGCCACCTGCTCAGGGGTTGCCGTCACCGCTATGGCGTTGAACCAGCGCGACTCGCCCACCGTCTCCGTAGCCAGCGCGCCAACCTGACGCACATAGCCGCTGTTGAGCGGGTAGTTGCTCACATCATAGAGGTCGGCGCCACATTGCTGGTAACGGGCAATGGCCTTGCTGTCAAAATACGCATAAGGGTCGAACGTAGTGCCTTGCTTGTCGCTCAGCATCACCCAATAGCACTCCTGCGCCTGGATGCCTGCGGCCATCCCCAGGACAACAATCAAAAAAAAGAGCTTTCTCATTGTGAATTGTTTTTTAAATCCGTTTATGTCGACAGCCCTAACCTGTTTTCGCACACTCATATTCAGCCCCTCCAGGGCAACGGAGGCCCGCCGGCTGTCGTCTGCAAAAATACGCAAAATATCCATAATGCCACAAAAAATGTTAAAACGAGGGTCCAAAATCAAGGTTTGCAAAAGTCAAAATTAGGTTAGCGAAAAGTCAGACTTAGGTTAGACTTAGGTTAGAGTTAGAAAATTTTTTGGAGCGTTGTAGTCGCGGTCGGGGGCAACCGTTGTCCGAAAGCACATCACGGCACTGTGCATCAGTTGTTTTGGTTATTCTCGCTCGCAGCAAACGATGATGCAAAGATACAACCCCTCCATTGCGGTCTACGAATCCCGACACAAAAAAAATGAAAAAAATTTTGAGCGTTGCTGTGCCTCAACGACAAGACCGCGTCCAATCGCGCAGAACCACTTGAAAAACATCCAGCTCCCTCTGTTCGCATTCTATTGCGCTACAGTGCTACAGTGCTACAGTTCAAAATAGGGGGTATCCAAAAGTCAAAAGTAAACTTTTATATTTATATATGTAAATATATAAATATAAAGAGTATTTTTGGGTATGTCATACTCCTAAAAGTAACTGTAGCACTGTAGCAGTGTAGCAGATTGCGACCGTAGTGGAGCAAACTGTCT
>CACXCY010000077.1 GCA_902766265.1 uncultured Bacteroidota bacterium | reverse complement strand
AGACAGTTTGCTCCACTACGGTCGCAATCTGCTACACTGCTACAGTGCTACAGTTACTTTTAGGAGTATGACATACCCAAAAATACTATTTATATTTATATATATAAATATAAAAGTTTACTTTTGACTTTTGGATACCCCTATTTTGAACTGTAGCACTGTAGCGCAACAGAATGCGAAAAGGGGGAGTTGGCTGTTTTTTAAGTAGTTCTGCGCGATTGAACGTGGTCTTGTCGTTGAGGCACAGCAACGCTCAAAATTTTTTTCATTTTTTTGTGTCGGGATTCGTAGACCGCAATGGGGGCGTTGTATCTTTGCATCATCGTTTGTCGCGAGTGAGAACAGCCGAAACAGTTGACGCACAGTGCCCTGATGTGCTTTCGGACGACGGCTACTCCCAATCGCGACTACAACGCCCCAAAAAATTTTCTAGGTCTAACCTAAGTCTGACTTTTCTCTAACTTTGCCTTGAGGCAAAAAACCGCCTAACGATGGCATCGCATCGTTGAGTTCTTTGACACGAATGGACAATTTCTTAAAAAGCCACACCGAGACGGAAGCCGGCCGTGGTGGCCAGGTGGCTGTCGGCAGGGAAAAGCATGAAGCTGTGGTAATAGTTGTGCGCATTACTGGTGCCGAACGAGGGGCCGAGACCCGTGTAGATGTCAAACACGAACCACCGCAGCACCAACTGGTAGCCGCACTCGGCAAGGAGGGCTCCCTGGGTGGTGTGCGGCCGCTCCGAGGGTGCTGCCTCGGAATCCGACCAGGTATAGTCGTAACTGGCAAACACAAACTCCGGCTTGAGATAGAAGCCGGCAAGGGCGGTGTGGGCACGCCGCATCGGGAGGATATTCCACTTGTAGGCCGTCTTGACAAGCAGCCCGCTCGGGTCGGCATGGTTCATGATGTCGAACCCCCAGCCAATGACCCCGAGGGTGAGTTCGGCGCTGGTGGCGGAGGTGACGGCACGCTCGTAGGTGAAGCGCGACGACCCGCTGCCCAGCGAAAGGAGGGTGACCTTCACATCGTTGCGAGGGCCCGCGGCGGTATCGTCCTGCGCCGAAAGGACTGGTGAGCAGCAAACGACGAGTCCTATCAGCAGGAAAGCGCGGGAGAAAAGGTTGTTTGTCATAATGCTTCCTTTTGGAATGAGGATGCAAAAGTACTAAAAATTGGTCAACCTACGGCAGACATCCCATAACTTTTTGTATCTTTGCAAGCGGTTTGGGGCATCGCCATGCGAAGATGTCCGCACACTAACAACTGAAAACTAACATTATGGACACACCTAAATACAATCTGCGAGGCGTATCGGCATCGAAAGAGGATGTGCACAACGCCATCAAGCATATCGACAAAGGCCTTTATCCTAAAAGTTTCTGCAAGATAATACCCGATTTTCTGGGTGGCGACGACCAATATTGCAACATTATGCATGCCGACGGCGCCGGGACAAAATCGTCGCTGGCCTATCTGTACTGGAAAGAGACCGGCGACCTGAGCGTGTGGAAAGGCATCGCTATCGACGCCGTGGTGATGAATCTGGACGACCTGCTGTGCGTGGGCGCCGTGGACAACATCCTGCTGAGTTCGACCATCGGAAGGAACAAGAACCTGGTGCCCGGCGAGGTGATATCGGCTGTGATTAACGGCACGGAAGAATTCCTGCAGCAGATGCGCGACCTGGGCGTGGGCGTATATCTTACCGGTGGCGAGACGGCCGACGTGGGCGACCTGGTGCGCACCATCATCGTCGACAGCACCGTGACGGCACGCATGCGCAGAGCCGATGTGATAGACAACGCCAACATCCACGCAGGCAACGTCATCGTAGGACTCGCCTCGTTCGGACAGGCATCGTATGAGACCTCCTACAACGGAGGCATGGGCAGCAACGGCCTCACCTCGGCACGCCACGATGTATTCTCCAAACACTATGCCGGGCACTTTCCGGAAAGCTACGACAACAACCTCCCGCAAGAGGTGGTGTATTGCGGTGGACGACGGATGACCGACGCCACCGAGGTGCCGGGCGTAGATGCCGGACACCTTGTGCTCTCCCCCACCCGCACCTACGCGCCCATCATACGCCGCGTGTTGGACGAATACCGGCCCAAAATCAGCGGCATGGTGCATTGCAGCGGCGGAGCACAAACCAAGATACTGCATTTCATAGACAACCTCCATGTGGTGAAAGACAACCTCTTCCCCGTACCTCCGCTGTTCCGCCTTATCCACGAACAGAGCGGCACCGACTGGAAAGAAATGTACAAGGTATTCAATATGGGGCATCGTATGGAAATCTACACCGACGAAACTACCGCCCAAGGCATCATAGAGATATCCAAATCATTCCAGGTGGATGCACGCATTATTGGCCGCTGCGAGGCGCACCAGGGTCCGCAGGTGACCGTGAAGAGTGAGTACGGAGAGTTTGTGTACAACGAATAGCCCCACACTATTCCGGGACATCAAGACAACACACCCTACGGAATCAGCCAGGATGCACAAATGGTCAGGGGGCTTCATACGAAGCCCCCTGACCATTTAATATCTTGTCGCCCGACAAAGATACCTCCTCGCGCGCTACTCAATGGCAGCGGCGATTTTTGAGGCCAAATCGGACAATTCTTCCGGAGTCATCTGCACATGATGGGCGAAATTGAGGTCGCCAGGCGCGTTGAGCGGCATCAGATGGATATGCGTATGCGGCACATCGATGCCTACCACAGCCACTCCCACTTTCATGCATGGACAGACCTTCTTAAGCCCCCGAGCCACACGGCGGCTAAAAAGATGCAGATTGACAAACAGCTCGTCATCAAGGTCGAAGATATAATCCACCTCTTTCTTGGGAATACAGAGCACGTGGCCTTTAACGACAGGATTGATATCGAGAAACGCCAAAAAATCCTCGGTCTCGGCGACCTTGTAGCAAGGAATCTCCCCTGCCACGATACGTGAAAATATTGAAGCCATAGTTTATTTGCTTTGCCGCGAACCGGAAAGGTTGCGAGATTTAGAAACTAAGTTTCCCTACTATCTTTCCACCGAAAGTATTTCAAATATCATCGTACCGGCGGGGACGACAACGTTGACTGTCTCGCCTGCCTTGTGGCCAAGAAATGCCTGTGCAAAGGGTGAGGAGACGGAAATCTTGCCCTGCTTGAAATCTGCTTCGCTCTCGGGTACTATCTGGTACGATTGCTTGGCGTTGTTCTTCGTGTTGCGGATATTGATACGCGAAAGCAGCAACACACGGGAAGTGTCAATCTTCGATTCGTCAAGCAAACGGGCGTTGGCCACCAGCTCCTGAAGCTTGGATATACGCGCCTCCAAATGCCCCTGGGCCTCCTTGGCAGCGTCGTATTCGGCATTCTCCGACAAATCCCCTTTGTCGCGTGCCTCAGCGATAGCAGCGGCAGCGGCAGGGCGGTCGAAAGCTATCAGTTGGTGGAGTTCGTCTTTCAATTTTTGCAGACCCTCTTCGCTATAATATTTAATTTCTGACATATTAGGTTAATTTAGGACGGTCTGAAACCGCCTCGGTTATAACATCGGCCTCTTTATTATAGGCCACTCATACTATGCAATTCAAAGACAACTAAAAATTAGGAAAGGTCCGTGTAGGAACCTTTCCCAATTCATTTATATAACTCAGTCCGTTTAGAATTTCAAACTGGCGCCTATAGAGTGCGAACCCTTCATGGGGTTGGCCGAACGATAGGCGTAATCAAGCACGATTGCAGTATTGTTCTTCTCTGACAACGGGATATTCACACTACCACCGACGGCAAGGCCTGTGTTGGCAGTGGTACGGTTGGCACTACTGAAAATATCGTTCTGATACACATATCCGGCACGCAACTGCACACGATTCAGCAAACTGTATTCAAGACCGAGAACAAAATTGTCTTTCAAGAAAGCATTTGAGGTGAAATTACCAGCCAATGTCACTCGCTGATCCCACTTGTCAATAAGGAAGTCATAGGAAATACCGATGTTGAAGCATGTAGGCAACTCTATCTCGCCCGAGCGATACTCGGCGGTCATGTTGTTGTCATTGGCGTTCACGAACTGGAAAGAGAAACCGGTGCCGCTGAAGCTCATGGCAGGTCCGATATTCTTCAAGGAGATACCGAACTTCAGTTCATCTTCCTCACCTGTTACATACTGGATGCCTGCGTCAAGACCGATACCGGTACCCGAAATATCAGCTGTGCTTTCGCTGATAACTTTCAGATTGAAACCACCATGGATACTCTTCGTAAAGGAGTGCGCATAGGCCACGTTAAGGTTCATCACAGAGGGCGAGAAGGTACCATTGTTACCGCCTTCAGGGCTATTATAACTGGTCACTTCGATGTCGCCGAAATTCATTGCCATAACATAAAGTCCCAAGACGCCCTTGTCGAAGAGACGCAGACCCAATGCAAACGCATTGATTGTAGCAGCACTGCTGAGTCCTGACTTACCACCAAGCCACAACGTGTTGCTATAGGCCACCTCATTCTTCTCAATGAAGGACAAACCTGCAACATTCATGTAGAATGCGTCGATACCACGAGCGCAAGCAGTATTCACGCTACCCCAACCAGCACTGCGTGCCCAAGGGTTGATCAATAACTCGGTGGCACCGGCCGTACCACGACGGTTGTCGTTACCTGCCATAGCGGCTGGCAACGACAGCACTGTCGTTAGGACAACTACTGCTATTATTCTAAATATATTTTTCATTTCTGTATTGTTTTTATTATTTTCAATCAAGATTATTTAGAACTGATACGAGTTCAGATCAACAGGACGCATCGTGCCAAACCATTTCACAACGCGTTCTCCCACATCTGGACAATTGAAATGAATCAGATACACGCCACCTGCGATTGGCAAACCGTTGTGGTTGTGGAGATCCCAGTCGGCAGTTGTGGTATTGGAAGGCGTGGGTCCCAAGCGACGCACCAGCGTGCCATCAACCGTATAGATGGAGATGGTGGAATTGGCGGGAACGTTGGTGAAACGCACCTTCGTCTCCAATTGACTTGCCGTCTCGTAATTAGAGTAGCTGTAATAGGGGTTGGGGACAACATTAATCATTGACAGCAGCGAATCCTTATACGACTGCTTGGCGTCCTTGGATGTTGCCTGACCCGTGAGGGTGACAATGTCGTCTGTGAGCTCGAACATATACATAGGATTGTTCCTGTTGAGCGTATCCTGACCGCAGTTGAGCGGTGTGGTACCGTTGTCACTCATATATGCACCATACTGACGTTTGACATTGATATCAATGGTCACATCGCACGGGATATCTATAGGATTGTCAAACTCAAAGCGGCTATTCACCAACGGCATGTTGACCCAAGCCACCGTAGAGAAGAGGAATGCGGCAGAGTCACGCATGGGAACGATGAGCTTCTTGCCTTCGCTCTTCAGAAGACCGTTCTTGATTTCGAACTTATAGTCGGAGAACTTGTTACCGCAGTTGGCACCAGTCCACGAAGGACCGAAGGTATAGAAATGATCCAATGAGCGGAGCATCTGCACTGCCCAGCGACCAGCGTCATATGAAGGAGTCTTGTAGTTGGCCAGCGACAGAACGTCGGTCTTGGTATGGTAACGCGGGAAGCGCTGTGTCATTGCATTCAACACATACACATAATGACGACCACCCAGGACATGGTTCTGCGTACCGTTCATCACGGTGTTGACAGGATTCCAAAGCATATCGCGACCATTGTACTGGACAAAACGCGAATCCTCACCAAACATGACGTTCAAGCGCTCACCCGTTTCTAGATTAATGGCATAACCGGGGAACCAACCCATACCATATTCGGAGATATAGGCAGGGCTGCTGGGATTCGTCAGGTCGGAAGCCGTTGCTGCACCGGCTAACGTATCTCCGTTCTTGTCGACAGATTTGTGCTTGCGGAGCTGGAAACGGCGGGCGTTGCCTTCAGCTTGGGTATAATCGTCGCACATCTCAAGCACCGGGCACCGGGTCCACTTGGTCTGATCGGAGGTCAAAACGATACGGACGCTCGGCAACTTGGACATATCATTATACATCAACGACTTGTTGGTCGTATGATTCATCGAACGACGGATTGCCTGGAAATAGGGCTCAATACCTGCCGGTGTGGTACGATCAGCTTTCAACGAATCCATCAATGTCGAGTCAGAGAGGAAATAACGGAAATTGAAACCTGGATGATACTCGAGGGTGGAACAGAGACCGTAGGGAGCCCACAAGCCATTAACCACACCTTCAAACACCTGGAACTTATCCATCGGATAAACCTCGGTACGCAACGTATTGCTATTGAGATAGGATTTGTAGTAATCTTCATCAATATAGTTCTCACGATTGGAGTATTGAGTTGTATTATTAACAAACGTAAGCAGATTTGCTTGAGCGTATTGTGCGCCCGAACGCACCCAATTGGTAATGATTGAGTTATCATTATCAGGAACACCGCTAAGCCACTGCTTAGTATTATCTGCAAAGGTCATCGAAGAAGAAAGGACACAACCATTATTAACTAGGCCACCTAGCACCGATACACCCGAAGCAGAGGAATAAACCTCCAAATCGCTTGCTACAGCATCGGGATTCTTAATAGAAACAGCAATGCCCAAGTCAAGGAACAGCTGCTCGTTGTAACGGCTGATGACAAAATCGGCTGTATCTGTATAGACGCTGTCGTATAGCGGCGTACCGTCAGTCTTTGAAATCACCCATCTGGAGCTATCGCTGACACCGTCGAACTGGATATAGAACTTGCCGCTCTTAATGTTCAACGGGTCAATAACCTTAACGTTAACCGGGCCGGCGTTCTGTTTGTAGCGCGGATGAGCCACCATACAAGGTGACGTCATTCTGGCACTATAGGCAGGAGCCGAGGGGTTGACGGAAACAGTTTCGTCAAGTTTTCCGGGGCCTTTGCCTTCCTGACCAGGAGCACCCATGAGTTCTTCGATGGATTCTTCTGTCAGTTCCAGAGCAAAACCACCGTTGCCATAACCCTCAATACGAGTAATATTGGGGCAGAGACCATACTCGGCCTGCACCACCGTACCGCCATTCTCGGAAGCGGGATTGTGAGGAATGGCCACCACTGCCTTGATACTTCCACCATGCTCGTTCTTACGGCCTGCCAGATAAGGTTCCTTTTGACCGTCAAGCTTGGCTGCCTCCGTCTGGGAATACTCCTTGAAACGATTGTGGGCGTAAGCTATGGCAATGTAATAATATTCACGGTTGTTGACCAAGTTGGTGTTCGTACCCGAAGCAAACTTGTCAGTCTTGATACGGAACACATGCTGGATGCCAGCGTTGGCACCAACCACCATGGGCGTACCCGTCAGCAGACCTGTGGAGGAATTGCTCTCATAGTTGACCAGCGTTCCGATAGGCACCGTCTTGCCCTCATCATAATAGTTCTCAATATCGCACTGAGCTACCAAGCGGGCCTTGGTTTCATCATTGATGTCGGCAATGGATACATTAGCGTTCTTCAGCTGATAAATCTGATAACCCTCAAACTTATAGCTTCTCTCATCGTCGGTATACATCATCGTGGTATCAACACCATTAATCGAAGTCGTATAAGAGCGGACAATGGAAGGATCGACTTGGCTGTATTTCTCGTTGTAGTTGTTGGAGGCAGGATTCTCGTATGTGAGATAGAGGATAACCTCATTGTTAAGTTCCTGAACCACTACTGTCGGAGCTTCAGGACCGTCAAGTACCTTGAAGCAGTTTTCAAACAGCGATTGGCACACATCGTCAATCTCACGAAGCAGATCAACCGACGACCAAGCGCTACCCGATGTTGCCTGAGCAAAGGGAATACCTACAGTGATGTAATTCAAAGCACCAGGTTTCAGGGTGAAGGGACCTGCCGACTGCATGAAACGACGGTCACCAGGAGTGACGTTGTTGCCCGAGGTTACCTCAGTCCAGTTGTCTGGGTTGGTCTCAGGAACCACACCGTTCGTACCCCAGTGCAGCGGGTCACTATCGTCGGGGAACATGAAGTCGCAGTTCAAATCGGTGGTACCGGTAGAAATAGCGTTGCCGCCATATTTCATGTGCTGGCCATTTTTCCAGTAGCCCTGCAAATAGTTGTAGTAGTCGGTAGCTTTCGACGGCTCACCGTTGATATTGTTACTGCTGTTCTCATAATACACGAAACGACGCATACCAAAACGCTCATCATCTATAATATTGTTACCAAAGTTCACGCCATTGATTGCACAGTTGCCAATAGAATCGTCAGGTCTGAAATACCAAGCCAAAGGATAATAAAGGTCAGCGTCGTCGGTAAGGGAAATGGTATCGTATCCACCACCCTGCAAAGCATAATTTGCCAACTGGTCCGGATAGTAGAGACGCATCTTGGAGATATCAATCTTAGGATTGTCCTTGCCATCGGGATCCATATATGGACCTTGGAAGAAGTCGATACCTACGGCAGGAGGCACACCAGAGTATGCACCCGTACCGGGACCGTCAGTCTCTTTACCGTTGTAGCAATAACCCAAACCACGCTTGACATCGCATCCGATATAGTCATCATAGCCGTAACCCAAGTCCGGGTCAACCCACTGGCTGAAGTAGGTATTGCGCAACTCGTAGGTAGAACGGTTGATAATCTCATAGGAATAGAACGTCATGTTATTGATTTCGTCATTAGTGGCGAAAGCAAATGCCTGGGCGCGGATTTCCATACCGATGGCCTGTCCACCAGATTCCGTGTGCGTGTTACCCATATCGTTGAACACCCACCAGATAGTCTGGTCACCTTTCAGCACCTGGTCGGTCAACAGACCGCCTGTGACGATGCCGGCAGAGTCTTCCATCGTTGGTTTGGGTACATAGTTCTCACCAGGACGAAGAGCGGCCTTCAATGTACGGGGACAGAGTTTGTTCTCGAAATCGTAATATGGATAGTCGCCTGCCTGATAGTTATACGTACCGTCACCATCAACATCGCAGAAAGGAGCCAGATAGTAGGACTGGTGATCGAAATTCGAATGTGCAGGCCATTCCTTGATTACCTGAGCAATAGCACCTTCGTCATAGTTAGCGTTAGGCACTGCGCCGTTCTCAGTATAATCGAACATAGCCATAAAGTTCTGCACATCAGATTGGGTAATCTTGAAATGACGGTCGTAATAGTTGCAGACCTCCAGCGTGATATCGGCCTTGCCGTCAATCGTCAAGGGACCTGGCCAATAGTCGTCACCATTCTGTCCAAAACGCAGGGCAGCAATACGCAACTGGTCATTGACATCGGTACCACCAATCCACAAAGCAGCACAGTACAAAGGAGTCGACGTACCGTCTTTCGGGATATGGTACTGGGTGATACTACCATCATACCACATGTTGCCGTAGCCGTTGATAAGAGCACGGACATTGTTGATGTTCAGCTCTGCAGTACTCTGTGCACGTTTGCACACAGCGGCCTTGGCTTGGATGTCGGTCTTTTTCGCGGTCGTCTTCTTGCAAGTCGTGCATTCGCGAGCCACGGCCGTTCCCATCAATGATGAGACCAAGAAAGCCGCTAATACTAATTTGCTAAATATATTTTTCATTTCTTAATAATTTTTTCTCGTTGTAATATTAGAAGCTATAGGTCAAACCCAGTTTGATAGTTCTCGGCGAGGAGAACTTCCAGTAAGAGTTGGTCAGGTAGATGGCGTACATATCGCGATAGGACTGGGGATCCAGGTAGCTGTTGATAATCGACTGGGTCTCGGGGTCGCTCAGGTAACCGTCGTCGGTAGGATTGCCCGTGACGGAGAAGACGCCTGTGACATTACGCAAATCAAACAGGTTGTTGATGGTGATAGCAGCGTTGAGGTAGGTCTGGCGGGTCTTGCCAGTCTTGCTGTTCTGGATGGCGATAGGCCATGTCTTGTCGACAATGGCATTGAAATAGAAGCCCCAGGGCAGACGGGCGCCACGATAACTACCCACGATAGTATTCTGTGTGTTGCTGAATGCCTTGGTGTAAGGACGACCTGACTGGGCTACAGCCATGAAGTTGACACCAAAGTTCTGGAACGGGTGCACCTCTTTCTTTTTGGCTTCGCCAGTCTCTTTGTCTTTCACCTTGCGGCTGTATGACCAGCCCTCGCCGTTGCCGAAACGATAGTCGACGTTGGCCTTGAACTCGTGACGGCGGTCGTCGCTGATGGGGTTCAGCATCTTCAAAGTGGTGTAACCCGACTTAATCAGCTCCGACATGGTGGTGGTGCTCAAACCAGTACCTTCAGCATACTGCAACGTATAGTTGGCATTGATACGGATGTGATTGGTCTGACGGAGGTCGTAGGCAAGAGTGAAACCCTTGATGGTTTTGAAGTCAAGGTTATCGTAGGAATAGTAATTCGGGTTGGGGTCGGCACCTGCATACTGAACCAACTGAATCAGATCGCGGGTCTCTTTATAGTATGCCGAGATACTGACAGCCGATTTCTTGTTGAGGGCCTGCTGGAAACCAACTTCGTAGTTGGTCACGCGCTCAGGTTTCAGGTTGGGGTT
>CACXCY010000076.1 GCA_902766265.1 uncultured Bacteroidota bacterium | reverse complement strand
TGGTATTTGCTCTCCGTATTCATCTGCCTGTGCGGTGCATTCATCTATCTGCGGTATGCCCGGCCTACCTATCAGGTGACAGCCAGAATGCTCGTCAAGGATGAGGAAAAGAAAGTGGGCGGTGCAAATAGGCAGATGCTCTCAAACATGGAAGACCTCGGCTTCATGAACAACTCCAGCGGTTTCGATAATGAGGTAGAGATACTGGGGTCGCCAATCACGGTACATGATGCCGTGAAGCGCCTGAAACTCTACACGGAATATAGGACCGATGGACGCATCAGTAAAAGGCTGGTTTATCCCAACCAGCCTATTATTGTCGATATTGACCCCGTGTCGCTCGACTCGTTAGACTATTATTATATGCAGGAGGGCGGCCATGCCATACAAATGGCCATCATGAAGAAAGGGGAGGGGTATCATGCCAACATCTCGCTGCTCAACAAGGGAAATATCGTTAAAGAGTACAGCGTGGATATTGACTCGCTTGCCTCATCATTCACGACAGGTTTTGGTACGATTTCTTTTATGAGCAATCCAAAGTATAGAGTTAACGAGAAACATCCCTTCGAGAAGGGAGAGGCACTCCTTGTCACTATACGCCCACCCATGGTGGCGGCACTTGACTATATGCGACGGTTGAACGTGGCACCGACATCAAAGAAGACCACCATTGCTGCCATCACACTGAACGACGAAAGTGCCAGCAGGGGTATCGACTTCATCAATGCGCTCGTGTTTTGCTATAACGACCAGGCCAATATGGACAAAAACGAGATAGCAATGAAGACGGAGGAGTTCATCAATCAGCGTTTGGAGAAGATTGATGCCGAATTAGGAACGACGGAAAGTTCTTTGGAGAGCTACAAGCGTAGCAACTCTGTCACCCAATTGGAGGCTGACGCAGCGCAGTCGCTGCAACTCTCAGCCCAATATGCATCCCGTTTGGCTGATGTCAACACACAACTGCAGTTGCTTGACTATCTGCAACAATATTTGGACAACCCTGACAACAGTTATAAGTTGATACCGGCCAATATCGGCATGGACGACCAAGCTTCCACACAATTGATAGCCGAATATAACAAAACTGTACAGGAACGCAACCGATTGATGCGAAGTGCGAGTGAGCAATCGCCTCAGGTGCAAACGCTAACCGCCAGGCTTGACGACTTGGAGGCCTCCATCCGACAAGCTCTCGCACAGGCTCAACATTCCGCCGAATTACAGCGCAACTCCATTCAGACTCAGTATGCAAGGTACCAAGGACGCATCGTGAACACGCCGGAGCAGGAGCGTGTGCTCACACAGATAGGCCGTCAACAGACAGTTCGCTCTGGCCTCTACCTTTTACTACTGCAGAAGCGCGAGGAAAACAGTATCTCACTCGCAGCGACGGCAGACAAAGGAAAACTCATAGCCATGCCACTAAGCAAGGGAAAGGTCAGCCCCCGAAAGAGTATTGTTTTCTTGGCTGCCTTTTTGCTGGGTCTGCTTATTCCGTTTATCATTTTGCTTGTCAGGCAACTGCTACGTTATCGAATAGAAGGGCGTGACGATGTCGTTTCACTTACAAAAGTACCTATTGTGGCCGATGTGCCCGTGGCTAACGAAAGTGTGAAGAACGCTGCGGGCATCGTGGTACAGGCTGACACGAACAGCCAAATTGACGAGGTGTTCCGCTCGCTTCGAACTAATGTGCAGTTCATGTTGAAGGAGAATGAAAAAACCATCCTCTTCACCTCAGGCATCTCCAACGAAGGCAAGACATTCCTCGCAGCCAACCTCGCAGTGTCGTTTGCTCTGCTCGGCAAGAAGGTTGTCCTTGTAGGATGCGACATCCGCAAGCCCGCACTCGGCCGACTGTTCGGAACAACAAACCAAAAACAGGGTCTCACCAATCTGCTCAGGGCAGAGCGTATCACGGCAGAGGACCTGCACAAAGAGACGTGCTACTCCGGTATGAATCCCAATCTTGACCTCCTGTTGTCAGGTCCGGTTCCTCCAAATCCTACGGAACTGTTGAGTAGAAAGAATCTGAAGGAAATGATAGACCTGCTGAACGAGGAATACGACTACATTGTCCTTGATTCTGCGCCTGTAGGACTGGTCACGGATACATTACAGTTGGCACGATTTGCCAACGTCTGCTGCTTCGTCTGCCGTGCTGACTATACGCCTAAGTCGAACCTCGAACTGCTCAATTCACTGACCCAAGAAAACAAATTGCCCAATGCCTGCGTGGTCCTCAACGCGGTGGACATGTCAAAGAGGAAGTACGGCTACTATTATGGTTACGGTCGTTACGGTAAATATGGCAGTTACGGCAACTACGCCAACTCCCATTACGGCGACAAAAATGACGACAGTATAAAGAGATGAATAGCTTAACGGAGTGGAGGGGAAGAATGACGAGTTGCTGCCGTTGAATTATTCATATATCTAAACTTACAGAATTTAGTCCAAAGAAATGTTGTTGAAATACTCTATTTAACATAATGTTGATTATTTTCAAACAATAAAAACCAAAAATGCGGCAAAAACGAGCCATTTTTTCAACTTTTTTGTTTGACGAAACCGAAATGATGATTACCTTTGCAGTTCTTTTCATACGCATCAAAACTGATGCGTAAAGAATATTTAAATCATTGAATATCAAATATTAAATCATAAATTATATGGAAATTACAGGAAAAGTCGTCAGACTCGGAACCCTTACAGAAGGCACCAGCGCACGCGGACCGTGGCGCAAACAAGAACTCATCATCGAAACTGAAGAACAATACCCACGCACGGTTTGCTTGATTTGCTGGACGAACCAAATCGACGAGGCACAGAAATTCGCGCCCGGACAAACCATCAAGGCGCAGATTGAGATTTCGTCGCGTGAGTTCAACGGCAAATGGTACACCGACGTGCGCGTGTGGCGTTTCGACCCCATCGGCGTTGCAGCTGCACCTGCTTCACCCGTCGCGGCTCCCGCACAACCCATGCAGCAACCCATGATGCATCAGACACCGCCCGCCGCCGCGCCCACTCAGGACTATTATCCTCCGGCGAGCGATGACAGTGTGGATGACTTGCCCTTCTGACATTATGTTAAATGCAAACCAACATCCTAAATAACGACACCATCTGCGCCATCGCCACGCCGCATG
>CACXCY010000075.1 GCA_902766265.1 uncultured Bacteroidota bacterium | reverse complement strand
TGTAATTTCGTTTGTATAAAGTAAATAATATAAAATAGAATACACGTGCAAAAAAGTAAAGTAGGCCTCGATTTTCAGAAAGTCGAACATGCTCGCAGTGTTGCCAAAAGGATTGCAGACCAAGTGCAAGACTTTGTAGGGAACTATACAACAGTGGCTGTGGAACGAACCATATGTCGTTTACTCGGCATAGATGGTGTGGATGCTAATGAAGTCCCATTACCTAATATTGTCGTTGATGAACTGAAATCCAAAGGATTGTTAGGCCATGGAGTGATGTTCTCTATGGGTAATGCCATCGTAGAGACTCAAAAATCCCCACAAGAGATAGCCGAGGCGATCTCATGCGGTAAGTTGGATATTACCCAACTGCCAGTTCACAAAGATGATGATATCAAGAATGCGTTACAGCCGTACATCAACACGACTATTGAGAAAATTCGAGCCCGTCGTCAGCGTCGCGAACACTATCTTGAGACTATTGGAGAAGGGTCCAAACCGTATCTCTATATTATCGTCGCCACGGGCAATATATATGAGGATGTGGTGCAAGCTCAAGCAGGCGCCCGTCAGGGTGCGGATATTATCGCCGTTATTCGTACCACCGGCCAGAGCTTGTTGGATTATGTGCCATACGGGGCTACTACTGAGGGTTTCGGAGGAACATTTGCGACACAGGAGAATTTCCGTATCATGCGTAAAGCCCTTGATGAGGTAGGAGAGGAGGTGGGGCGTTATATCCGTCTCTGCAATTATTGTTCGGGGCTCTGTATGCCGGAGATAGCCGCCATGGGTGCACTGGAAGGACTTGATGTGATGCTGAATGATGCATTGTATGGCATCTTGTTTCGCGACATTAATATGCAGCGAACCTTGATCGACCAGTATTTCAGCCGTATCATTAATGGCTTCGCAGGTGTTATCATCAATACGGGCGAGGACAATTATCTGACCACAGCCGATGCATATGAAGAGGCGCATACCGTTCTGGCTTCCGATTTTATCAATGAACAGCTGGCGCTGCTTGCGGGTCTGCCAGAAGAACAGCAGGGATTGGGACATGCATTTGAGATGGATCCTATGCTTCAAAA
Organism: uncultured Bacteroidota bacterium; assembly: GCA_902766265.1. Taxonomy (GTDB): domain Bacteria; phylum Bacteroidota; class Bacteroidia; order Bacteroidales; family P3; genus Colimorpha. Next base: position 11,415 of record CACXCY010000075.1, on the reverse strand, counting down.
TGGATTTCTTTATGAGTTGGCTCAGGCGCAGATGATTCGTGAAATATTCCCGAAAGCTCCGCTGAAGTATATGCCTCCTACCAAGTTTATGACGGGTAATATCTTTAGGGGACATCTGCAGGATGCATTGTTTAATATAATAGGGCAGTGGACGCATCAGGGGTTACAGTTGCTGGGTATGCCTACAGAAGCTATCCACACTCCTTTTATGAGTGACAGGTATCTTTCTATTGAGAACGCCAAGTATATTTTCAATAATATGAAAGATATTGGTGAGGAGGTTGAGTTTAAGGAGAATGGCATTGTTCGCAATCGTGCAAAGAAGGTGTTGGACGATGCAACTAAATTGTTAGAAACCATGGAAAGCGAGGGATTGTTTACGGCATTGGAAAAAGGAATATTTGCCAACGTGAAGCGCCCAAAGAACGGAGGTAAAGGTTTGGACGGCGTTACACTCAAGGCAGATAACTATTTCAATCCGTTTATTGACTTGATGAAAGGTAAGAAGTAACAAACAATAAAAACACCCAAAATGAGCGAAGGATTGTATTCAATGGAGGCCAAGGATTACGACAAAACCTTAGACCTTACCAAAATAAAGCCATACGGCGACACCATGAATGATGGCAAGACTCAGTTGAGTTTCACTTTGCCTGTTCCTGCAGGCGACGAGGCCATCGAGGCAGCCAAGCAATTGATGAAGAGGATGGGCTTCGAAAATCCGTTGGTGGTTTATAGTAAAGAACTGACAGAAGGATTCACGTTTTTTAACTGCTACGGAAGCTGTACTCATACGGTGGATTACACGACGATTCATGTTCCCAAAGTAGAGTCGACCACGATGGATATGCATGAGTGTGACGATTATATTCGCGAGAACATCGGACGCAAGATTGTAATGGTGGGGGCCAGCACAGGTACAGATGCCCATACTGTCGGAATCGATGCCATTATGAATATGAAAGGGTATGCCGGACACTATGGATTGGAGCGTTATGATATGATTGATGCTTATAACCTGGGAAGCCAAGTGCCTAATGAGGATTTCATTGCCAAGGGTCTGGAACTGCATGCCGATGCACTTTTGGTGTCTCAAACTGTCACCCAGAAGGACGTTCATATCAAGAATATGATAGAATTGGTGGAGATGCTTGAAGCTGAAGGTTTGCGTGAAAAGATAATCTTGGTGTGTGGAGGACCTCGGATTAGTCACGAGCTAGCTAAAGAACTTGGTTTTGATGCTGGTTTTGGAATGAATACCTATGCCGATGACGTCGCATCGTTTGTGGCTCAGGAGATGGTAAAAAGAGGGTGGAAATAGGCATTTGTTATAGAAGAAATAACAAAGAAACAAACAACATAAAAATAATAATCACAATGGAAAAAGAACAAATTAAACCTTTTATCGCTCGTCGTGCTGCCAAAGAGCTGAAGGACGGTGATGTTGTCAACCTTGGTATTGGATTGCCAACACTTATTCCAAATTTTCTCCCCCAAGGAGTGAACGTCATTCTTCAATCGGAGAACGGAATGATAGGCATGGGCCCCACCCCTGAAGAAGGAAAGGAAGACCCCTGGATGATTAACGCAGGCGGCGGATTTGTCACAGCAGTTCCGGGTGCTAGCACTTTTGACAGTGCTACTTCATTTGGTATTATTCGTGGAGGCCATGTTGATGTCTCCATTTTAGGTGCCATGCAGGTTGACGAGAAGGGTGACTTGGCCAATTGGATGATTCCAGGGAAAAAGACCCCAGGCATGGGAGGTGCTATGGATCTCCTTGTGGGCGCAAAGCGCGTGATCCTGACCATGGAACATACAGCCAAAGGCAACCCTAAGATTTTGAAGAAATGTACGTTGCCGTTGACGGCAAAAGGTCAGGTGAATATGATTATCACGGAGATGGGTGTTATGGAGATTACTCCGGAAGGAATCGTTCTGACGGAAATCAATCCTGAATTTACGGTTGAGCAGGTGCAGGCAGCCACGGAGGCCACCCTTATCGTATCGCCCAATCTGAAGAAGATGGAATAAGCATGGTATGAAGGTTCATAAAGCTCAAAGGAAATCCTTCTTGAGCTTTATGAACTTTCTTTGTTCATCGGCAATACTTCTCTGTAGAGGTGAACGCTATTAGACACTAATATAATATCAGAATCTTATGAAGAAAATAATCCTTTTGGTAGCAGCATTGATCTGCGTAGGCACCGTATCTGCCACAAAAGGAGGCCCTCTTTCTATATCTTCGACAACAAGTGGAGGGCCTGCATTAACGGCCAGTTTTTTTGAAGATCAGCCCGATCATCTTGAATTCAAGTACTATGGTTTTTATGGTATTGTGGATTATACTTTTATGACCAACTTGAACAAGACGAATTACGAATATACGGATGATTATGTACTCAATGGTGTTACAGCCATCGCGGGATTCCAATGGCGTAAAGAATCAGCTGTTGGATTGGGCGTTTCCTATCTTCTTGATGCCAAGGGTTCGTTTACGCAATTGCCTGTTTTTGTGGAGTTGCGCAGTCACTATACTCGTAACAGGGTTACTCCATATTCCTCTGTTCAGTTGGGCTATGCAATACCGATGGGCGGCGTGGATTCAGAGCCAGAATACACAAAAATCAATGAAGGTGGTCTCACTTTTGGCTTAGAGGCAGGTGGACGTTTTGCAATTGCGAGATCTATTGGTATCCATCTTTCTGTAGGATATCAGTTCACTCAACTCAATGATGTGGAGCGTGGCGATTCAGCGGGACAGCCCGCCACTCGACTGCCCGAGTATTTCAATAATTTCAAATTTTCGTTTGGCGTAAACTTCTAAGCGCTGTATATTTACCATTTCTTTTCCGTACTCAGGCGTATGTTCAAAAAGATCTTCATATTGTCGTTTCTGTTGTTGTCAGTGTATACCACATGGGCACAGTCCAAGAAACAGAATGTTGATGTGGCGCCATCGATTGACGAATGGCGTGATAAAAGTATTTTTGAGCAAAACAAGCTTTATCCCCGTGCCAATGTGACGGCTTATAGTGATGAGAACGGAATAGAGAAATGGAACTATGCGGAATCGCCCTACAGGGTCTCGCTCAATGGCGAATGGCATTGTTGGGTGCAGCCCAATGCGTCGGATCGTCCTAATCCAGAATTGAAAGGATTTAGTTTCGCTTCTTGGCCTACGGTGGATGTGCCGTCCTATAGGTGGACACTCAATGGCGTTCCGCTCTACATGAAAATGCCTAAACGGGTGGATGATATCCCAACCCAAGGGAATGCAGTGGCTACCTATTGTCGCGTGATTGATATTCCAAAGAATTGGTCTGGGTGTCAAGTTTTTCTCCAAATGCAGGCGCGGTCCGCCTATTATGTCTGGGTCAATCAGGAGTATGTTGGCTTTAGTGAAGACTCGCGGGCCTATTCAGAGTTCAATCTGACTGAGCATATTAGATTCGGGAAGCCCAACACTATCGTTATTCAAGTGATTTCTACGTCCGACGGTTCTTTGATGGAGATGAGTCAAGACCGATCTATAATGGGAATCACCGACAGTGTGTTTCTTATGCTTAAGCCCTCAGTCAATGTGCAGGATTACACGATATCAGCCAACTACAGTTCCTCCACGAATACTGGCTCTTTCTCAATCGCTACCAATATAGAGAATATCACCAGAAAAGGGCAGTATTATGTAGAGGTGGAGCTGTGGAATCCTAAAGGCAAAGTGTTGGAGAAGATGGGGCGTTGGGTAGTGTTTGATAAAAAGAAAGAGATTTCAATCACCCAGGAACGAGACTTTGTAGGTATTCTCCCATGGACAGCCGAGACTCCGAATCTATATACGGCAGTTGTTCGTCTGCGTAATGAGAATATGGAGCTATTGGAAACAGTAGGCACTCGTTTTGGTTTTCGCACAGTTGATGTAAAAGGTGGCGTTTTGCGTGTCAACGATGTTCCTGTTACGTTGCGAGGGGCGACCTATATGTGTCATTCCGGTACAGGTGGGTTGACAGAGGATCAGATGCGAAATGATTTATCCATGATGAAACAGCACAACATCAATGCCGTGCTTACATCGGTCTATTCTCCTGCCACTCCTAGATTTTATGAGCTTTGTGATGAATATGGGTTGTATGTGGTTTGTGAGGCCAATATACAACCGTTTGCCCTCCAGACCAAAACGGTGGTCGCCGACAAGGATTATGTGCCTCATTTTATTGTGCGTGTGCAGAATATGTATGAATGCTACAAAAATCATACATCAATCATCGCGTGGTCGTTGGGAAGCAGTGCCGATAACGGCATCTGTATGGAAAATGCCTATCGTCTGCTGAAACAAAAAGATAAAAGTCGCCTAGTCATCTTTCCGGGGGCGGAATATTCTGAAAACACAGACATCATAGCAACGTGCAAACCATCTTTAGCCGAAGTCAAGTCCTATATGGACAAGCCGCAAACACGTCCGTTCTTGTTTTACACATTTGGCGCTACGCAAGGGAACACATTTGGCAATATGGAGTCGTTGTGGACGATGGTGCGTTCCAATAGAAATGTCCAGGGTGGATTTGTATCTCTTTGGAATAGTTCAAGTTATTACGATATGCAGCATCGTAAAGATGTGTCAGTATCAGGCCTGATGACGGAGAATCAGACACCAGTACCCTATTTGGAAGAGTTGAGAGGAATTTACCGTCCTTTTCAAGTGAAAGCGGTCTCGTTTTCACCGGGACAGGGTGAGTTTTCGGTGGAAAATCTACTCGATTTCCAGACGCTTAATGATTATATCTTAGAGTATTCCATATTTTCCAATTATAAGCCCCATATTATTGAGGGAGAGATTTCTTTGGATGTAAAACCTGGTGAAGGGCAGCGGTTCAAGTTGAAAATCCCTCAAATGAAACTTTATGCCGACGAGGAGTTACTAGTCCGTTTTTCGGTTCGTCAACGCAAATCCACGAAGGCGGTGCCGAAGTCTGCCGTGCTGGTAACTTTTGAATTCCCAATCAAAATGGAACGGGTTGCCAAACAGTCGTTGCCTGACTATGGGAAAGAATACTTGCAAGTGGTGGAAGATACGTCGTCAAGTCATCGTTTACATATTATTAATAGTCGTATTGACACGTGGTTTGACATGGACAAGGCGGAGCTCGTCTCTTTGCAAAAGGGGGGGCGTGAACTGTTGGCTGTGCCCCCGATGCTGAATTTCTGGCGTCCGCCAACCGACAATGACCGAGAAGACCACAGAGGTGAACGGGTATGGCATAATCTGAATCCGGACAACGTGGTTCGCCATGTACTGGCAGCCGACTATCACATGGTGGATTCGTTCACTGTTGGCATAGATGCCATGATACGTTATACGGATAAGAAGGGTGAGATCTTGTTTGACCTTCAGCAAACCTGGGCAATGCTGCATTCTGGTGACATCATACTCCATAGTGAGGTTACGCCTTCTGAATGGGTCAAAGGAATGCCTCGCATAGGATACCAGTTTGCGTTGTCTCATGCGCTAGACACTGTGCGTTGGTTTGGTTTGGACAAAGAGACTTATGTTGACCGTAAGCAGTCAGGCGTGACGGGAACATACAAGACACAAGTCGGCGACCTGTTTTTCTGTTACAAGCGTCCGCAATCAGCAGGTAATAGGGAAGATGTACGTTGGATTTCCGTGGCTAACGGAGAAACGGGTCTGTTTGTTGATATGATGGACACGCTATTTAGTTTCAGTACATATCCGTATAATGACAGACAGTTGGCGTCTGTGTCCACATGCCACGAATTGCAGCCAAAGAGCTATCATGTACTCAATGTGGATTACAGGCACGCAGGGGTTGGTTCTGCCTTGGCTGGTATAGAGTTGGACAATAGAGGGGTGGTGCCGGTTACGAAATATGTATTTGACCTTCATCTGCGTCCTTATCAATTAGCGGAGAACGACCCGCAGGACTTTCGTCGTGTACTTTATCCTCGGGTGGAATCGAATGTGCTGCCTATGCCGGAGATAGGGCATAGCAGAGATCGCTTTGACGCTCCCATGACTATTACGCTGTCCACGGTCATGCCGCAAGCCGAGATACACTATACCCTTGATGGTACGGAACCCACGATGGAGTCGCCGCTCTATAAGTCGCCGTTCACTATCGGCAGCTCTTGTATATTGCAAGCCAAATCTTTTATGGCTGACAAAACGGCATCGTTTACGGCTGTCAAAAGATTTAATTTCGACTACATATCCTCTGCGACGTTTGGCTATAAGGCCAATACCCCCTATAATTATGCCCAGGATGGTATCCTGTTTGATGGTGAGACGGGCGATGTGACCGACCTCTCACGTGGGTGGCTGGGCTTTTCTGGAACAGATTTGTCGGTTGTCTTCGAACTGTCGAAATCTATCGATTTGCAAGACGTGGAGATGAATTTTGCCCATGTGCCCGAGGCCTGGGCTTTTGCACCCACAGAGGTGATGGTCTGTGTCTCTTCTGATGGCACTAACTATTCTGCCCCTTTTAAAGCTGCGATACAATATAATTCCTCGTCGCAGGAGATGGAAACGCCGCAACTGCAAACCGTCAGAGTGCCCGTCGACCGTCCTGACGTCAAATATGTCAAGGTGGTGGCAAAGAATCTGGGGCGTATTCCCGACTGGCATAAAGCCAAAGGATTGCGTCCTTGGCTGATGGTGGATGAGATCCATCTGAACGAGATAATCAAATAGTTCCAAGCTGTTGTTTTGTGGCGACTACCGACAATTTCTATACCCGTACAGAGATGCTTGTCTGTCCAGAAGGGATGGAGCGGTTGCGTAGCGCGCATGTGCTTGTCGTCGGTCTTGGCGGCGTTGGCGGCTATGCAGCAGAGATGCTGGCACGGGCAGGGGTCGGACATTTGACTATTGTGGATGGTGATGTGGTGTGCGTCACAAACATCAACCGTCAGCTCGTGGCCCTCCATTCCACCATAGGCGGGAGCAAGTCACAACTGTTTGGTGAGCGTATTCGTGACATCAATCCTGAATGTAAACTTACTGTAGTCGACGAATATATCCGTGACGACCGTATGGTTGAGTTGTTGCAGTCACAGCCATACGATTATGTCGTGGACGCCATAGATACGCTTTCTCCGAAAGTGTTTCTGCTGTATCATTGTCACCGACTTGGCTTGCCTGTTGTCAGTTCAATGGGAAGTGCGGGCAAGTTGGACCCCTCGCAGGTGCGTGTTTCCGATTTGTCGCAGAGTCACACATGTCCGTTGGCGGCTATGGTGCGCAAACGGCTGCACCGTATGGGCGTTACGGACGGCATCCAGGTGGTGTTTTCCACAGAAAAGGTGGCTCAACATGCCATGGTGGAGGAAATCGGACAGAACAAGCGGACCACGATTGGCACTATCTCATATCTGCCTCCGCTGTTTGGCTGTTTCTGCGCCTCGGTGGTTATTAATCAACTCATACAATCTGAAAAGAATGAATAGAATGTCTCGTTTTCTTGGCATCACCTTGGTTGCGGTACTCTTTGCATCTTGCAAGGTGGATTTCTCTCCGAATGCATCTTGGCAGGAGACGCCTGTGGTATATTGTGTGTTGGACCAGGACGATGATACGACTTATGTACGTGTGCAGAAATGTTTTCTTGGCGAAGGCAACCAATACGGGTATACGACCATATATGATTCTATCAACTATCCTCCCAATGCATTGCAGGTTAGGTTGCTTGGGTGGCGTGCCTTGCGTGGTGCCGGCAATGTGCTGACTATTGCGTCGGGACAATCGGCACCGGTGCAGGTTCTTGAGTGCAACTATAAGGAGATTGTCAAGCCATCGGGTGTGTTCAATGCCGATTGTCAACCAGTATATTGTTGCAGAACGCAAGGGCTGCTGGATACGTCTCTGGTCTATCAGCTGGTCGTCCTCAAGCGTGCTACCAACGACACCTTGGCTACGGCTGTGACCTCTTTGGTAGGGGGATTGGCTGACGAAAACAATCTGCTGGTGCAGCCGACCTCTATGCACGGATTTCAGTTCACCAATAAAAACTGTCGGCTTGAGTGGCGTGCGTTGGCTCGGGCTCGTAAATACCAACCTGTGGTCCGTTTCTACTATAACGATTTTATCCGCACGTTCAACGGCACTACCTACGACACCACAATCATTCGCCACTACCTTGATATTGAATATCCCGAAAAGGCACCTGCTGCCAATGAGAACACTACGGTAATCAGGATGCTTGACCAACAGACATTCCTGTCATCATTGCGGAACGCGTTGCTGGGCGATACGGTCAATAAAATCATAGTGGATACCGTGGACATATACATTCGGGCTTGTCAGGAGGAACTGTCCAACTATCTGTATTCCCAGACAAATTCCAATTCTATCAATCAGAACGATATCACCTACACGAACATCAATGGAGGACTGGGTGTTTTCTCCAGTCGGCGCAACCATCTTTATGTAAGGCGGCTCACTCCTGCCAGCGGACAAAGCTCCTATAAGAAGGCCATCAAGGAACTTGGACTGAATCTAAATTGAAGTTTTTTATCCGTAGAGGCGATAATTCATTAATTATTCGTATCTTTGCATTCGTTTTGTGATGAATAAGTAATTAAAAAACAATAAACTAATACTAAAAAATGAATATTACAAGAGAAAAAATTGGCGATTTGGAGCTCTCCATTAAGATTGATGTTGCCGAAAATGACTATGCCGAGCGCGTCGCCAAGCAGCTGAAGACTTACAAACAGAAAGTAACCGTTCCGGGTTTCCGCAAAGGAATGGCTCCCATGGGGCTTATCGAACGCATGTACAAACCCTCCATCGTGGCTGAGGAAGTGCAGAATCTGTTAAGCGAATCTCTTTACAAATATCTTGAAGACGAAAAACTTGATATCATCGGCTCTCCGCTCTCCAACGAGGAGAAGACTGGCGACGTCGACTTTGCCAAGAGCAAGGACTATACTTTCTACTTCGATGCCGCTCTGGTGCCGGAGTTCAATATCCAGTGGGACAAGGTTTCGACAACCCTCAACCAGATAAAGATTACTCCCAAAGAGGCAGAGAAACAGGTGGAAGACATCACCAAGCGCTTTGGCGATTTCCAGACTCCCGAAGAGGTGGGCGAGAAGGATTTCGTCTACGGCAAGGCCGTTGAACTGGATAAGAACGGGGCTGTCAAGGAGGGTGGCTTGAGTACCTTCACTTCGTTCGATATCTCCACGATAAAGGACGACGAGAACCGTGCGCTTTTCCTGGGCAAGAAGACCGAGGAGAAAGTGGTTTTCAATGCAGCAAAGGCCTTTACAGCAGCTGACATCGAGAAGAATTTCCATCTGGAGGCAGCCGCCGCCAAGAAGTTCAAGGCCGACGTCGAGTTCACCATCAGTGGGTGTTCGCGTGTGGTACCTCACGAGGTCAACGAAGAGCTGTTTGCCAAAGTGTTCCCGGGACAAGCCATCAAGGACGCTGCTGCTTTCAAGAAAGCCGTTACCAAGGAGATGGAGAAGAGCTATAACGAACAATGTCAGATACTCTTTGTGAATGAGGTGCGCAAGGCCTTGATCGACCAATTCGACGCCAAGCTGCCCGAGAAATTCCTGAAACGTTGGATTCTCTCTCGCAGCAACGAGAAGGATTTAACGGCTGAGAAATTGGATGCCGAATGGGAAGAGAAGTACATCCCCTCGCTGAAGTGGGAGTTTGTCGATGGCGCTCTCAACAAAATCAGCCCTATCGAACCCACCCAGAATGAGATAGTGGATCATATTAAGGGTATTATCCGCGAAAACGACAAGCCGGTGGAAGGCGAGGATGAGAAGGCCAAGGAAGACCGTTTGGAGAGAGCCGCACGGAGCATCGCTTCCGACCGTAGGAACATCCAGCAGGTGATTGACCGACTCTCTGGTGACAAAACTTTTGCCCTCTTCAAGGAGAAACTGAATCCCGAAGTGGAGAAGATTTCCATCAAGGAATTCGGTGAGAAGGTCAAGTAACCGGTTTTATATACCGTCAAACAGGAATCCCGTCATTCCACTAACGGATGCTGATGCAATATCGGCATCCGTTTTTTTTATTTCCTTCCTCACTCAAAAATCAGAAGTCAGAAATCAAAATCCGTCAGGGTTATCCGTTAAGGTTAAAGTCAAAGTTAAGGTAAGGTTATGGTTATCGTCAACGTGTTAAGCTTTTGGTTCTTTTGCAAAGTTACTCAAATCATTTCATGTATTCCCTATTTCATCTTACCTCAAACCTCATACATCCTCCCTCTTATTAGTATCCAAAAACCGAAAATGTGTCACCTAATATTCCTTTACTATTGGTGTGGGACAGGTGCCTGTCCCCTTGTCCCTCTAAACACTCCTCTCGCTATTGTGGGACAGATACCATTATTCCTCTTCCTTCGTGGGTAATTCTTTTATCTCGGCATCTTCTATGGGTTGGATAGCATCCGTGGCTCTCAACGGGGAAATAATACTGTGACCTATCTGTTTTTCCACTTCCTTTCGGGCGGCTTTTGCAGCATTACCACCGCTCTGTGCCACTTGTCTATTCTCTGCCATTGTTCGTGGGTTCTGATTGCGTGAAATCTCGGTTGTGGCCGCCTCTGCAAGGGTGTTGAGAGCCAGCTCAAGATTAGTCATATTATCCCGCAGGTTCTCTTTGGTCAGCCCTTTGAACTGCTTGTACTCGCCGGTAGTCATACCGCTCCAAGCCTTTGTAAGGATATTTGTCAGGATAGCAAAGTCTTTTTGCTCCTTCACCCCCGAACGCTCCCATTCATCGGTCAGCTCTTTACGTGTGCGGATGGATTTTAAGCGGTTTTCTATCCATTTTTCACTATACCCCTGACGGCGATAGTCTTGGACTGCCATTTGGAAAGTTAGTTCGGGGTCAATCATTTGATCTATACGCTGACTCCCGACTTCAGCGAGCCATCGTTTGACAGGCTCTGCTTTCTTGGAAGGAATTGACTGTATAAGACGCAGAAGCTGCTCCATATCAGCAACATCGGTTGCGCGTTTTTTTCCATCGGCAGCAGGCAGTTTCAATTGGTGACAATTTGTCACCGTTTCATTTCCCTCTTCAACAAGACGCTGTTTAAGCTTGTTCCAATACTTGCGTCCGTCTACGCTTTCGGTCAACACTTGTACAACATCCACAATAGAAAACCAATACTTTTCAGCTTCGGCATCCCATACTATGCGGATTTGGTTTCCTTCAAAAAGTTGTATTGCTATATTGTCGTTCATGAATTAATATTATTGTTTTTTTATTGTTATCACACTTTCAGGTCTTGAACACGAATAGCTTCGGATATTTATCCAGTTTGTGTTGTTTCTTTGAAGCCGATCATGCAGTTTGCACGGATTCTAGAAACTTATTCCTATTTTTTTCCAAAAACAATATCATCGTCTACATCTTTCATC
>CACXCY010000074.1 GCA_902766265.1 uncultured Bacteroidota bacterium | reverse complement strand
CTGCTGCTGCGTGAGGAACCGCTGTACGAGCTGCTACTGCGTGAGGAACCGCTGTATGAGCTGCTACTGCGTGAGGAACCACTGTACGAGCTGCTGCTGCGCGAAGAACCACTGTACGAGCTGCTACTGCGTGAAGGGCTACTGTACGAGCTGCTGCTACGCGAAGAGCCGCTGTACGAGCTGCTGCTGCGCGAAGGACTGCTATACGAGCTTCCACGAGAGGAGCTGTTGTAGCTGCCGCGTGGGGCACCATAACTGCGGCTATTGTTGTATGCGTTATTATTGTTGTAACCGCGCGATGATGTGTTGCTGTGGGTTGTGGTGGAGCGGGTGTTGGCTGCCGTGCGGCTGTTGACTATAGAGGTGGGGCGGCTATAGCGGTTGGCACCGCTGATGTTGCCGTTTCGTTGGTTTCCGCCTCCAACAATGTCGCGGTTGTTGCCACGGTTCATTGGCGAGGGATTGATGTCTACGCCGCCGCGACGTGAGCTGCTGGCGCCACGAGCGTTAGGCGTGCGGCTGTTGGTGCCGCTGCCGCCAGCATAGCGCATAGTGTTGTTGTTGATGCCAATACCGCCACCTTGTCCAGGGCCGTGGCCGAAGTTGATGCCGTGACCGCCATGTGCAAAGCCGTGGTGGTGATGATAAGGGTGATGATGGTGGTGGTGATAATAGTGGTGGTGATAGTGATACGGACCGTACCAGCCATACCAGCTGTAATATCCGTAGCCCCAGTAGGGACCCCAATAGCCGTCATACCAGAATGGGTCGTAGCCCCAGGTCCAGCTCCAGCTCCAGTAGGGTCGGTAGATGTGGTAGCGCCAATAGTAGGGGCTGTGCCAACCCCAGTAGATGCTGGTGCCCCAGAACAGCGGGTCGTGGGTGTACCAGTAGAGGTTGGTGTAATAGTCGTTGTAGTAATCCAGCGTCATATCGCGGTGGAAGCGGTTGATGCGGGCGGTGTACTCGTAGTCGTAGTAGGAACTGTCGTATTTGCCTTTGATGGATTCTTTGCCGTTGGGATTGTCTTCACCCTGCACTTCTATGGTCAGGTCGTCGCTTTTCGACGTTACGGCATCGTTGCCACTATAGGGGGCCACTTGTGTGGGCTGTTTGCCAATGCGGGGATTGGAGTAGTAGTTTTCCGTGGCAGTGGTGTCCTGAGCCGATGCGGCTGTAATTCCCAGAACGAAAATAAGCGTTTCTACAATACTGATTTTAAGACTCTTCATTTTGTTCCGATTTTTATATTGTGCTCATTATGTTGTTTATTTCCGATTATTTAGTACTTTTGCAAGCCGATAACTTTTGGGCAAAGGTACAAAAAGTTTCGGACAATAGATTGTTAAACTTGTTAAAAAGTATCAACATGATGTTGAAACAAGCTTGTTGGCGGCTGGAAAAATGACAGGAAATGTCACCGCCGCCACGGGCTGAAGACACACTAAAAAGTTACTAAATATGGCTAAAGATTTCGTAAAACGCTCAGAAAACTACTCCGAATGGTACAACCAGCTTGTGGTGCGTGCCGATTTGGCCGAGAACTCTGCCGTCCGCGGCTGTATGGTCATCAAACCCTACGGCTATGCTATCTGGGAAAAGATGCACGACGCCCTTGACAAGATGTTCAAAGACACTGGCCACAGCAATGCCTATTTCCCGCTGTTTATACCCAAGTCGTTCCTCAGCCGCGAGGCCGACCACGTGAAGGGCTTCGCCAAGGAATGCGCCGTGGTGACCCACTATCGTCTCAAAACCAACGAGGAGGGCACAGGTGTGGTGGTGGATCCCGAGGCCAAACTGGAAGAGGAACTCATTGTGCGACCCAAGTCGGAGACCATTATCTGGAGTACCTACAAGAACTGGATAAAGTCCTACCGCGATTTGCCGATACTCTGCAACCAGTGGGCCAACGTGGTGCGTTGGGAGATGCGTACCCGCATGTTCCTCCGCACGGCCGAATTTCTCTGGCAGGAGGGCCACACTGCCCATGCCACCCGTGAGGAGGCCGAGGCCGAGGCCCGCAAGATGCTCGACGTCTACGCCGATTTCGCCGAAAATATCATGGCCGTACCGGTAATCAAAGGTGTCAAGTCGCCCAATGAGCGCTTCGCAGGTGCCCTTGACACATACTGCATCGAGGCCATGATGCAGGACGGCAAAGCCCTCCAGGCCGGCACGAGCCACTTCCTGGGGCAGAACTTTGCCAAGGCGTTCGATGTGAAATTCCTCAACAAGCAGAACCAGCTCGACTATGTGTGGGCCACCTCCTGGGGTGTGAGCACCCGTCTGATGGGGGCTCTCATCATGACGCACTCCGACGACAACGGGCTTGTGCTGCCTCCCAAGCTGGCGCCCATCCAGTGCGTCATTGTGCCTATCTATAAGAGCGACGACCAGCTGCCTGCCATCAGCGCGAAGGTGCAGCCCATTGTCGATGCTCTCAAAGCCAAGGGTATCACGGTCAAGTATGACGACCGCACTGAATACAAGCCCGGTTGGAAATTCAACGAGTACGAGTTCAAGGGCGTCCCCGTCCGCCTGGCCATCGGTCCCCGCGACCTGGAGAACGGCACCTGCGAGGTGTGCCGCCGCGACACGCTCGAGAAACTCACCATGTCGCTCGAGGGTATTGCCGACCACGTGGAGCAGCTGATGGACGAAATTCAGCGCGGGCTGTTCCAGCGTGCCGTGGACTACCGTGCCGCCAACACCCGCAAGGTGGATTCCTGGGACGACTTCCTCACGGAGATTGAGAAGGGCGGATTCCTGCTCTGCCACTGGGACGGCACCACCGAGACCGAGGAGAAAATCAAGGAGCTCACCAAAGCCACCATTCGCTGCATCCCCAACGATGCCCCGGCCGAGGAGGGCAAGTGCATCCTCACCGGCAAGCCATCCCACCGCCGTGTGATTTTCGCCAGAAGCTATTGACCCGCCGCGTGCGGCTATAGGTCGAAAGAGGGCATCCCACATGGGGGTGCCCTCTTTGCTTTCTTGTCTTGTAAAGTATTGGAAAATAGGTGTGTGTTATCGAGGTCTCAGGTCGACGTTGTCGAGGTCTCGGGTCGACGTTGTCGAGGTCTCGGGTCGACAATGTCGAGGTCTCGGGTCGACAATGTCATGTTCTCAGCGTGACCATGTAGGGGGCGTATATACATTATATATATGTCGGGATTTCCCCGATGGAAAGCCCGCTGTTAAAAGAATGTGGATTTCTTTACGCCGCAGGGGCGGTGGCATGTGGCTTGTTTTGTGTACTTTTGCGTTCGGGATTAAACCCTTTTGAGGATTATGAAGACACCTAACAGCAAAGCATTCAACACTATCTTCACTTTGGTGGTCGCCGCGGCCATCGTGTTCTCCATCGTGGGCAACCAGTGCGGAACGGGCAAAAGCCGCCAATCCTTGGCGACGCTCCACTGGGCCGACCTCCTGCCCACGCCGGCCGACAGCACGGCGGTGGTGGAGCACATGGCCTATACGCTGGAGTATGCCGAGGACTACGAGCAGGCGCGCTGGGTGGCCTACCTGCTGACACGCAGCTATGTGGAGGGCGAAGTGCCCCGCAGCAACGACTTCCGTGAAGACCCTGCGGTGCCCACCACCTCGGCCCAGCTGGAGGACTACCGTCGCTCGGGCTATTCCCGCGGTCACCTCTGCCCGGCGGGCGACATGAAGTGGGATGCCCAGGCCATGAGCGAGTCGTTCCTGCTGAGCAACATGAGCCCGCAAACCAGCTCGTTCAACGACGGCATCTGGAAGAAGATGGAGGAGAAGGTGCGCTTCTGGGCCACGACCTACGACAGCGTGTTTGTGGTGACCGGCCCCGTGCTGCGCCCCGGTCTACCTACCATCGGCGACAGCAAAGTGGCTGTGCCCGAATACTATTACAAGGTGGCCTACGACCCCCGGCGCGGCGAGGCCATCTGCTTCCTGGCACCGCACCAGGGTAGCAAGAAGAGCATCCGCCATTTCGTGGTGAGCATCGACAGCGTGGAACGTCTCACGGGTATCGACTTCTTCCCCGCACTGCCCGACAGCGTCGAGAACTACATCGAACGCGAGAGTCGCATCGACAAGTGGATTTGGAGCAAATGAAAACAACTGACTAAAGCGGACAACACTATGAAACCTGTTCTGAACAAAGACACCATGCCGTTTCTTCACGAGTTGTATGCCAACAACAACCGTGAGTGGTTCCAGAAGAACAAGCCCCGCTGGGAGGCAATCAAGAAGGACTTCCTCGTCTACACGCAGGCCGTCATCGACGTGCTGGTCAAGGAGGACCCCAGTTTGGGCGTGCCCAAACCCGCGCAGTGCCTCTACCGTATATACAGGGATTTGCGCTTCTCGCCCGACAAGCGACCTTACAAGGCGCACATCAGTTTCTTCGTTCCCACGGGCGGCGTGAAACGTACCGGCGTGCCGGGCTACTACGTGCAGTTTGCCCCCGACGGGGAAGACGGCTGCTTCATGGGCGGCGGTATCTTCATGCCCGAGTCGCCGGCACTCAACGCCATCCGGCAGGAGATATTCTACAGCGTCGAGGAATTCAAGGGCATCATCTACGACAAGACCTTCAGACGTTGGTATGGCACCGATTTCTGGGACCCCCAACCGCTGAAGACCGCCCCCAAGGGATACCCCAAGGACTGGCCCGACATCGACTTGCTGAAACACCGCCACTATACGGCGATGCACAGCATGGAGGAATCCATGGCCACCAGCCCCGACCTGCTGGACTATACGCTGGAATGTTTCCGCGCCTCCCTGCCGCTCAACAGGTTTATCCAAAGGGCCATGTATGAACTCATTTGACGTGCCCTGCGGCAAGCATGAGGGACAGGGCGGCAAGGTGCGTCGCCGGCTGTCGGAATCCATCATTAATTTATGGATTTGTGGCAATCTCCAAAATTTTCGTACCTTTGCACTTTCTTTCGGAACACAGAATATATTAATTAAAACTTCATAACTATGACACAAAAGATTTACAAACTAATGAACGACAACCCCGTGGCACGTTGGTCGGCGTTGATTCTTATCGCGCTGATGATGTTCTTCGGCTACATGTTTGTCGACGTAATGTCACCATTGAAGACCCTCGTTGAGGATGCTCGCGGCTGGGACAGCGGCGTGTTCGGTACTTACGCTGCGTCGGAGTACATCCTGAACGTGTGCGGTTTCCTCATCATTGCAGGTATCATCCTCGACAAGATGGGCATCCGCTTCACGGGCGTGCTCTCCGCCTCCCTGATGGTCTGCGGTGCTGCTATCAAGTATATAGGTATCAGCGAGTGGTTCCAGGGAACGGGCTTCGCCGACTGGATGAACAGCTGGTGGGTTGCGATGCCTGCAAGTGCCAAGATGGCCAGTCTGGGCTTCATGATTTTCGGTTGCGGCTGCGAGATGGCCGGCACCACCGTGTCCAAGTCCATAGCCAAATGGTTTAGAGGCAAGGAAATGGCTCTCGCCATGGGTCTTGAGATGGCTATCGCCCGTCTGGGTGTGTTTGCCGTCATGTGGATTGCCCCCATCATCAGTGAGAAATTCGCCTCCAATGGCATGAACTCCATCGTGGCTCCTGTGGCCTTCTGCGGTGCACTGCTTTGCTGCGGACTTATCTTCTACATCGTGTTCACCGTGATGGACAAGAAGTTCGACAAGCAGCTTGTCGAGGCAGGTATGGCTACAGAGGAGAAATCGGAGGACGAGGAATTCCATATCAGCGACTTGAGCAAGATATTCAAGAGCAAGATGTTCTGGATTGTCGCTCTGCTCTGCGTGCTCTACTACAGTGCCATCTTCCCGTTCCAGCGCTATGCGGCCAACTATCTTTCGGTGACGCTTGGCGTGACTGACGCTGTGGGAGCCAAGCTGTTCAGCTGCTTCCCCATTTTGGCTATGTGCCTTACGCCGTTCCTCGGCATCTTCCTCGACCATAAGGGCAAGGGCGCTTCCATGCTGATGGTGGGTGCCATTATCATGATTGTCTGCCACCTGAGTTTTGCATTCCTGTTGCCGGCAGTGCCGAGCAAGGGATTGGCCGTCACGTTGATTGTTATCCTCGGTGTGAGTTTCTCGCTTGTTCCCGCCGCCCTCTGGCCCAGCGTGCCGAAGATTATCGACGAGAAGATTCTGGGCAGCGCCTACTGCCTCATCTTCTGGGTGCAGAACCTGGGTCTCTGCTTCGTGCCTCTGATTATCGGCAAGGTGCTGAATGCCACCGGCGGATATGTGGCTCCTATGGTTATCTTCTCTTCGTTTGGTGTTCTGGCTTTCCTCTTCAGCATCATGCTCAAGATTGAGGACAAGAAGAAGGGCTACGGTCTTGAACTGCCCAATATCAAGAAAGATAACGAATAAGCACGGCAGTGCTTCGTTGAACATAGCTTCGGACATTGTCCGGACAAACCTCAAAAGGGGGCTTCCATGAAGCCCCCTTCTTTATTGCCAATCATGACGCATCTGCTTACCTTGTGAAGGGCAGAAGTGATGCCTGTCCAGAAAAGAGTATATCTTTTGGCGGAAAAGAGTATATCTTTTGGTAGAAAAGAGTATATCTTTTGATGGAAAAGAGTATATCTTTTGATGGAAAAGAGTATATCTTTTGGCAGAGAAGAGAATGGTAGGATTGGTAGCCATACAGATAATCTGCCATTTAGGGACAATTCAGAATAGGTAACAGGCGGTTGATGTGCTTTTATCGGATATGAAAATGGCGGAGAGTGTTTGCTCTCCGCCATTGGTTCAGGATGGTTTGTGCCGCTGTCGGGGCACGCTACTGTATCTTTGTGAGTTTGCCGACGCTGGTGTTT
>CACXCY010000073.1 GCA_902766265.1 uncultured Bacteroidota bacterium | reverse complement strand
TTCCTCCGGCACGGTGCGGAGGAGAGGCGGGGCATGGTTCCGCCCTACTCGTAGATCAGGTATTTCTGCCGGATGCGCTTGAACTGCTCCAGGCGGGGTTGCCAGCTGGCACGGATGTCGGCCTCGGAGACGCCGCCCTGCAGTTGTCTGCGCAGCGCCGAGGTGCCGGCCAGTTTCTCGAAGAACCCGCTTTTGAGGAAGAACGTCTCGTGAGGCGTGCCGCCGTACATGTCCAGCAGGTATTTCAGGTTGAGCGCCTGGGTGGCTGGCTCATGGCGCAAGTCCAGTCCGCAGCAGAGCTGCCCCTTGAAGGGGGGATTCTCGCTGACGCCCTTGATGGGGTGCGGTGTGAAATGGAACGTGCCCTCGCCGGCATACTGCGGCGACCCGATGACCTCGAAGGGCGTGTCGGTGCCGCGGCCCACACTGATTTGGGTGCCCTCGAAGAGACAGACGCTGGGGTAGAGCATGATGGCCTGCGGCGTCTGCAGGTTGGGCGACGGAGCCACCGGCAGCCGGTAGCGGCTCTGATGGGTGTAGCCCTGCAGGGGGACCACCACCAGCGGGCAGCGCAAGGCCGTGTCCTTCCGCCACTGGCCGTCGACCACCTGCATGCCCAGCCAGCGTTCGCCGTCAATCATGCGGGCATATTCGCCGATGGTCATGCCGTAGACAATCGGCACGGGATGCAGGCCCACGAACGAACGGTGGCGCGGTTCCAGCACGGGGCCGTCGACATAGCCGCCGTTGGGGTTGGGCCTGTCGAGCACCATCACCGGGATGCGGCTCTCGGCACAGGCCTCCATCACATAGGCCAAGGTGGAGATATAGGTGTAGAAGCGGCAGCCCACGTCCTGCAGGTCGAACACCACCAGGTCCAGCCCCCGCAGCTGTTCGGGCAGCGGTTTCTTGTTCTTGCCGTAGAGCGACACAATGGGGATGCCCGTCCGCGCATCCTTGCCGCTGCCCACGGCGGCGCCCGCCTCGGCCTGACCGCGGAAGCCGTGCTCCGGACAGAAGATGGTCTTGATGGCGACGCCGCGGCGGAGCAGCGTGTCGACCAGATGGGTGCCCTGCGGCCCCACGACGGAGGTCTGGTTGGACACCACGCCCACCGTCTTGCCCTGGATTTGCCGCCAGTAGCCACCCTGCCCCGACAGCAGCGTCTCCGCCCCGGTCACAATAGCAAGTTGCCCCTGCGCAAGCAAGGGCAACAGAAAGAGTATAAAAGTAAGACAACGTTTCATGCCGGCAGTGCTATTTGGTGCCCGTATGGCCGAAACCGCCAGCGCCGCGCTCCGTCTCGCTCAGTTCGACGGCCTCCTGCCACTCGGCACGCTCGTGACGGGCGATGACCATCTGCGCGATACGCTCGCCGTCGCTGATGACAAAGTCCTCGTCGGAAAGATTAATCAGTATGACGCAAATCTCCCCCCGGTAGTCGGCATCGATGGTGCCGGGCGAATTGAGCACCGTCACCCCCTTCTTCAACGCCAGCCCGCTGCGGGGACGCACCTGCGCCTCGAAGCCCACGGGAAGCTCAATGAAGAGACCTGTCCTCACCATGCCGCGCTGCATCGGACGGAGCGTCACCGGCCCGTCGGGAAGAAACGCCTTCAGGTCGAGCCCCGCCGACTGCGCTGTCTCGTACTGCGGCAGCGGATGGTGCGACTTGTTGATGACTTTAATTTTCATGGCTGCGATTGTTCTTTAAGACCTCGTCAATCATACCGTAGTCCTTGGCTTCCCCGGCCGTCATCCAGTGGTCGCGGTCGCTGTCGGCCCACACGGTGTCGAAATCCTTGCCGCTGTGGAGGGCGATGATTTCGTACAGTTCCTTCTTCAGTTTCTGAATCTCGCGGCAGGTAATCTCCATGTCGGTGGCCTGACCCTCGGCGCCGCCCATCGGCTGGTGAATCATCACGCGGCTGTGGGGAAGGGCGCTGCGCATGCCTTTCTCGCCGGCGCAGAGCAGCACCGAAGCCATCGACGCGGCCAGTCCGGTGCAGATGGTGGCCACCCGCGGCTGGATGTACTGCATGGTGTCGTAGATGCCCAGGCCGGCATAGACGGAACCTCCGGGCGAGTTGAGGTAGATTTGGATGTCCTTGGTGCTGTCCACCGACTCCAGAAACAACAGTTGCGCAGTGATGACATTGGCGGAATAGTCGTCGATGGCAGTGCCCAGAAAGATGATGCGGTCCATCATCAAACGGGAGAAGACGTCCATCTGCGCCACGTTCAACTGACGCTCCTCAACGATGTACGGAGTCAGGGAATTGTTGATTGCCGACGTGTACTTGGCAAAGGTGGTGCTGCTGATGCCACAATGTTTGGTGGCGTATTTCTCAAATTCGGTCATATAATAACTTAATGTGTTTTTCTGTATAACGTTTTTATCTGGCAATTATTTGCTCTCCACAAAATATATTCTCACCCCTCTTTCAGCAGGTCGGGACGCCGCTGGCGGGTACGCTCCACGGCCTGGTCGTAGCGCCACTGCTCTATCTTGGCGTGATTGCCGCTCAGCAGAATCTCCGGCACCCTCCAGCCACGGAACTCGGGAGGCCGCGTATACTCGGGGGGAGCCACCAAGCCATCCTGGAACGAGTCGCTCAACGCCGACTCCTCGTCGCCAATCACACCCGGAACCAGGCGGATCACCGAATCGCATATCACGGCTGCCGCCAGCTCGCCGCCCGTCAGCACATAGTCGCCTATCGAGATTTCCTTGGTGATGAAGTGCTCACGGATGCGCTCGTCCACACCCTTGTAGTGGCCGCAGAGTATCATGATGTTCTCTTTCAGCGACAACTGGTTGCTCATATTCTGCGAAAGCATCTCCCCGTCGGGAGCGGTGTATATCACGTCATCGTAACGGCGTTCGCGCTGCAACTGCTCTATGCAGTTGGCCAGCGGCTCCACCGCCATCACCATACCGGCACCGCCGCCATAGGGATAGTCGTCCACGCTACCGTAGCGCGTCAGCGAATACTGGTGCAGGTCATGGAAATGCACCTCCACCAGCCCCTTCTTCCGAGCCCTGCTCAAGATGGACTCTTCGAAGAACATGGTCATCATGCTTGGGAACAAGGTGAGGATGTCGATACGCATAGTGATGATAAGACGTGTTATGTTTGACGCAACCCTGCCATGGGAGTGCCGTCCCCTCCGCTAACGGATACGGATACGGCGGCCTTCCCTGAGGATGGACGTCTCCTTCATATTATTGAGCTTGCAGAGTTTCTTGACCGTCGTGCCGTTGCGGGCGGCAATCTTGCCCAGTGTGTCGCCACGGCGCACCTTGTAGTACACACCGCCCTTGGAACTGACATAGCTGCCCGACGACGACGCACCGGTACGGGCATTGCCCGTCTTGGCAAACGACTTTGCCGTCAGCACCAGTTCCTCGTTTATCAGTTTACGCTTGGCACAGTCAAGCACATGCTCCGGATTCATAGCCACACCCTTGTAGCGCACCTCAAAATGCAGATGGCTGCCATAGGAGCGACCCGTATTGCCACAGAGGCCAATCACATCGCCGGCCTTCACATGGTCGCCCGGATAGACGTTGCGCTGCGAGAGGTGGGCATAATAGGTCTCCAGTCCATTGTTGTGCACAATCACTATCAGGTTACCGTAGCCACCGCTGTTGTAGTCCGAGAAACGCACCACACCGTCGAAAGTGGCGAAGATGGGCTCACCCGTAGGCATGGCGAGATCCAAGCCATAATGCCAACGATGCCTGCGGGCACCATAGTGCGACGTCACTCGGGCATAGTTGGGCGTCGGAAACGAAAACTCATGGTGGTTTCTATGGTCCACCAACTGGATATAGGCGGTGTCGTGCCAATTCGACACATCCATCTTAGGGGAATGCACCGCTGTCGGGTCGAAACTGGCCTCCAGAATATCATCCTCGCTCTCCACACCCTCGTCGCCTACCGCCTGGTACAGATGCTGCATCACATAGTCCTCCTCTTCGGCAGGAGGTGGAGGCATAATCATCGGTGGCTTGTAGATGCGGGTCTGGTCTTCACTGGTCAAAGGTTTACGGTCAATAACAATACCAGAATACTCATCGTCATCATAGATGACATCAAGTGTATTATTCTTGATAACAGATTTCTTGTCCTTCTGTTCTTTTGGGTTCGTGCGTGTGTTGTTATTTTGACCATACGATAGCACCGGCAACAGGGCTAAAGCCACTATCATGCAGGCGTTTATTATTCGTTTAGTCATAACTGGAAGATATGTGTATATGGAGGGTTTGTTTTGAGAAACGCAAAAACATCCAAAATATTGCCAATGCAGCAATTTTCTTATAGCTGCTACAAATAAGCAAGGGACCCGTGTGGGTCCCTTGCTTGTAGTGAGGCAGGATGGTTCCTGCCAGTGTAGTGTAGGGGAAGCCCGTGAGGGCTCCCCTTGTGCAGTTTACTTAACAATGAGTTTCTTCACCATATTGATGCCTTCCGCATTGATGCGTACGAAGTAGGCACCCTGGCTGAGTCCGGTGACATTGACCTGTTTCACGCAGTTGCCTGCACACTCCATGGTCTCTGTCTTCACCTGACGTCCGCTCATGTCAACGATGGTAATCTCAACACTACCCTCAACGCCGGAGATGTTGATGGTGGTCGAACCGCTGGCGGGGTTCGGGTAGATATTGACATTCATGTTGGCCGTCACGTCATCGATTCCCTCTTCTGCATTCTGCGCGAAGGTGGCAGTGTATGTTGCATTAGCGGTCACGGTGATGCGACGTGTAGCGTTGGTGTCGTTATCATTCCACTGTACGAAGTGGTAGCCCTGGTTGGCGGTAGCCGTCAGGGTGACCTGAGAACCTTCAACGTAGCGACCGCCGCCGGTTACGGTACCCATAGTGGTATCGTTGGCCGTCACCGTGATGGTGTAGTAGCTGAGCGTATCGGTGGTGAAGGTGGTCGTAGTCCAAGCCGAAGTGGTGGTGCCGCACACTTGACGCACGCGGGCAGCATAGTTCGTACCTGGGGTCAGACCAGTGACGGTGTATGTCTGAGCATTGACAGCCACAGCATTCGACCAAGAGGAGGCACTGGCATCCTTATAAGCGAACTCATAGGACGAGCCGTCGCCTGTCCAGTTGACCGTAGCGCTGTTGGTGGTAACGGTGGTACCAGAAATGGTCGGAGCGTTGCAGGGCAACGGAGCAAGGGTGACATGGATGTCGTCGACACAGCAGGTGTAGTAAGAACTATTGTATTCCCACTTGAATGCTATGCGAGTGGCCGTTGCAGGAACGTTGGTGAACACGACTGTGTCGTATAAACCATTGGCCTGATTGCCGCTGTTAGAGCCGTGGTAGGTCGTTGACGAAGCAGGAATGGTCTTCACAGCAACGAAGCTGGTGTTGAAGTTGCTGCCCGTCACATAACCCACATAGAGTGTACCGTTCGTGCTGCTCTCGGTAGACATCCAGAAGTCCATCTTCAGCTGGTTCACCGGCGTGGTAAATTCGGGGAGAGCCACCACTTTTACACTGCCGTATGTGATATCACCCGAAGTCATAACAAGCGAACGGGTACCGTGGCAGTAGTTATATGAGCTGCCGCTGCCGTCCACAACGTGCGGGAAGTAGAGATTACTGGTGCCGTCGGAGTAGGCATCCCAGCATCTGGGCAGCACACCTGCTACATTGTAAGCTGTACCTGTGTAGGATTCGAAATCCTGGCTGTAAGGCACCGCCTGAGCTGCGCAAGTCGTGGTGAAGGTGTAGACCTGGCTCCAGTCGCTGGTGTCGGTAGCCGAGCAGATGGCACGCACGCGGGCCTCGTAGGTAGTCGAAGCCGTGAGGCCTGTGAGGTTAGCCGTGGTGCTGGTGGCGGCAACGCTGGTCCAAGGAGTCGAAGCGCTACCTTGTTGACGGTAGTTAAGCTCGAATCTTGTAGCGGTACTGGTCCAACCCAGAGTAGCAGTGTTCATGCCAATGGCACTTGCTGCCAGAGCGGTGGGCTCATAGCAGGTAGGAGCGTAATCCACACTCAGATTATCCAGTGAGAGATAGTAGCCGCTACCTTTCACCATGATGGTGATGTAGTAGTTGGCACTACTGTTCAATGCATTGTCTCTCGGGAAGTAGTGCTGTACATGGTTGCCTGCGTATTCCAGCGTGTCGAGCGGCAGGAAGCTGTTGGCATCGGCAGGATTGGTCATCACACCGAGCACAGCAGTCAGCGACGAACTGCTAAGTTTGTAGTCGAACTGAATCTGCAACGTGTCGACGGGCTCGCTCATCATAGGCAGAATCATGTAGAGCGGTGTAGAGTAGTTGGAGTAGACAGTGAGGTAGTTGGTGCTGTCGATAGTACGTGTGTTGTAGTTGGATACAGCGACGCACGGGGATGTTGTGCTATTCGACCTGTTGAGCATTCTCCAGCAGGTCGGCATGGTCATGTTGGGATGACCAGTCCAGGAGGAACCTGTAAGGAGGCCTGTTGTGTAGCTGTTGAAGTTCTCGGTGTAGGGAAGAGCAGCAGCACTGCAATAGGTGGTGAACGTGATAGGATCGCTCATGTAGCTGGTATCGCCGGAGCAAACACCGTACACACCCACTTCATAGGTGGTGTTGGGCTGCAGACCGCCGATGCCACGCAGGGTAGCGGTGGAGGTCACGCTCTGCCATGTGGTGCTGTCTTGCTCGCGATAAACCACGATGTAGCTGCTGTTGGTACCGACCCAACCCAGAACAACAGAGTCAGAGCCGACATAGTTGGCAGCCAAACTATTAGGTGTAGCACAGGTAGACATACGGCTGACGGTCACGTCGTCGATAAAGACGCCGTCACCACCTCTGGAGTAGGCCTCGAAGGCCACCTGGTAGGTGGTAGCACCATATGAGTTGGGCAACACAAACTCTTCCTTGGTCCACTCAGAGACATCGTCACCGACGCGGGCAAATGCCGTCCATGCAGAGTCGGATGAGTTGACCTTGTAGAACAACGTAAGGGAGTCGTTTCTGGAGGAGTACACTTTCTGCAAGCGCCAGAAGGTGACGCGAGCGTTGGTGTCGAGCTGTGAGAAGTCGAACTCGCCCGTGACGAGTTTCACTACATTGTTGGCAGTCTGGTCAAAACCAGCGGCGTTGCTGCTGTTGTGGGCATAGGTGCCGCTGTTGTCAAAGGTCCATACCACGTTGTTGTTCGCAGTTACCTGTGTCCAGCAGTTGGGCAGTACACCTGCCTCGAAGTTTTGCGTGTAGACGTTGGTGGTTGTCACCACGACAGGTGCGCACTGCGTGTTAATTGCGGGGATGGGAGCCAGCCAGCTGGGTTCGCTGGTGCAGTTGACGCGCAACCAAGCATAATAAGTCATGCCCGGCTGGAGGTTGGTCAGCGTGCAGGGGCTGCCCATGACAGTGGTGCTGTCGACAGCGGTGGCAGCATCGTTGGTGGTAGACCAGAAGATGGTGTAGTCGCCAGCGTTGTTGGTGTCGACAAACGAGATGTAGGCAGCTGTGGTGGTGGTGCTGTCGACGCGAATCCGCTGAGCACGTCCGCAAGCAGGGGCACGCTGCAGCATCACATCGTCGATGGCACAAGAGTAGTATGAAGAGGTATGCGACCAGCGGAACGCCACACGGGCATTGGCCGGTATGGTGCCGAGTTCGCGTTCTACGGAAACAGGAGTCGTTGAACTTGTGACAGAGGTGACAGGCACAAAAGTACCGGCATTGTTCACATCGGTAATGTAACCCACCGTCAACGTGCTACCATTGGTGGCACTTTCCATCTTATAGCTAAACGACAGTACCATGCGGCTGAGTTCGCCCGTCATCGGAGGCAGGATGGCGTAGTTGTTGGAACCATAATCTGCTGCACCTGCAGTCATCACCAGAGAGTTATTACTGGCGTTCGGAGCGTAACTGCCGTTGTATACGTGAGGAGCATAGTTCGCATTTGTACCAGTGTAGATGAAGTCCCAGCATCCGGGCGTTTCACCAGCGGTACTCACACTGGAGTTGGCCTGATAGTTGTCGAAGTTCTCACTAAACGGCAGGGTGGCGGCAGCACAGGATGTGTGGAAGCGGACATAAGCCGACACCATCGTATCGGTGCAGAGACTGCTTACGCGCACAGCGTAGTCGCTGTTGGGCTGCAAGCCGTTGATGGTGGTAGTGGTCAGAGTGGTGTTGGAGTCGGACTCAACCCAGACGCTGTCGCCAGCAGCCAGGTATTCGACCTTCCAGTTGGTTTCGGACAATCCCGGATACCAGCTGATAACGGCACTGCTATCGTTGACGGAACCAAGACGCACACTGGGAGCCACGCACGTTACATCAATGCATGGTGCCAAGAACTTGATGTTGTTGCGACTAACCGTGCGGGATGCACTCACATAGACATCAGCAGAATAGCTGGTGGAGTACATCTGCTCGTTGGCGCTCAACACGGTGTCGTCGGAATAGGCATAGACAGCTCTATAGTTACCCGTTGTCGATGTTGACAGGAATGTAAAGCTGCTGCTCATGCCAGATGGCTTCTCGAAAGTAACAAGCAGGTTACCGGCCGGCTTCACATAAGGTGTAGCAAAACGGAACTCGTTCCAACCTTGGGTGAAAGTGTAGTTGGTGGCCGAGAAGACACGATGGGTGCTATCCTGACGCACATAGTTGCCGATAGCGTTGTATGAACTCTGGCTGGTGGTGTCGAGATAGATATTGAAGGTGTAGGGACCGGTTGCATCGCTGTTGGCGTGGAAAGCCAAACCGAGGATGGTATCCTGCTGGAACTCGGCCGCTTCGAATATCTGTTGCGACAGAGTGCTACTATAATTATAGTATGCAGGCAAGTAAGAGTTCGTTCCCGATCCGGTACCCACAACGAAGGCGCCGCCAGCGAGGCAGGTGGTAGTGAAGTAGACAATCACCGGCTCGCTAATCTCAGCATTGTCGCAGTTGGTGATAACCGACACTCTGTAGGTAGTGGCGGGACTGAGACGGATGAGGTCAACCACATTGGTGTCCACCAATCCTACGTATGCGGTGTCGCCCGTAGCGGTGTCAATCACCAGCACCGAATAGTTGCTGGGAGTGCTGTTGGTAGAAGTATATATCCAACTCAGGGTAGCGCTAGCACCGGCAATGTTGTCCACTGTCAGGTTTTGAATCTCAGCGCAGGAGGGCGCAGGAACGCAGCTGACGGTAAGGTCGAAACCAGCTCTCTGGGTGCCACCGTCACTATAGAACACCAACGTTACAGGGCCACTGACCGAGGTGGTGTCGATAGTCGCTACGTCGCAGTATCTTTCTATCAGCGTAGCCGAAGCTCCGACACCATCGTAAATATAAAGATAATCGTAGTTGTTTTCGCTGTTGAGTGTACCCGTGATACGCACCAGCGAGTCGGGGCTGGTAGGATAGATATACAGAGTGTCTCTGGCGTTGGCGCTGTAGTCACCTAGCAAACCGCCATTGTCTGCAATGCGGAATCCGCAGGTGCGGAGAGTGTCGATACCCGGAGTGCCCATGACGAAGAGACCGGGCATCACGGTAAGAGGACCGCTCCAGTTACTATGGGTATTGTCCGTACAGTTGGCACGCACATAGAAGTCGTAGTTCATGGTGTCGGACAAGCCCATGATAGTAATCGTATCGTCGTAGAGTTGTGTCGTTGTCAGCGACATGCTGTCGGGTAATGTCCCGTAAGGACCATAGACGACTTCCCAACCACTGATGTTCACGCTGTCAATAACCTTCAGCGAAACACTGCTGAGGGTGGTACCCGTGGAAACGATAGCTGTCGGTCTGGGGCAGGATGTAACAGGTTCTAACAGGATGTCGTCAATAGCACAATAGTAATACGAAGAGCTATTGTGCGACCAGCAAAACGCTGCACGAGCATTCATGGGGAGGGACTCAAATGTGCAGCTTCCCGTGGCAGCGGTAGTCGAACTAACGATAGTGTCGACAGGCACATAGGAGCTGGTATTGTTCACATCTGTGATATAGCCCACCGTCAGCATACCATTGGATGCGTTTTCCATCTTATATGAAAAATTCAGCACATGGTTGCTGATATCAGTATTCATCTCAGGCAGTATGGCATAGGTATAGGGACCATAGCTTGCCGACGAACCTGCTGTCATGATCAATGCGTTGTTGCTTGCATTCGGAGCGTATGTGCCATTGTAAACGTGAGGTGCATAGCCCGTGCTCGTACCCGTATAGATAATGTCCCAGCATCCAGGAGTGACACCGGCGGTGCTCGGTGAGGAGTTGGCTGGGTAGGTGCTGAAGTTCTCTCTATAGGGAACAGCCAATGGCACACAGGGGGTGGTGAAGCTAAATACATTCGACCATCTGCTGTTCTCGCCGATGCAGTTGGCGCGTATCGTCACATAGTAGGTAGTGTTGGGGGTGAGGTTGGTCAGCGGATAGGGCTGGTTGTACACCGTCTGAGCCATATTGGTGTCGATATAGCTGGAGTCGGTCACCACAATCTCCCACACCGACTGATTAGTGTCGCCTCGGGTCCAAATAATGTCGGCACTGTTGGCGGTGACGTTGGTAGCGGCCACATTCACAGGTGCAGGACACGAAGGCAACGCCTGCAGCACCACGCTGTCGAGATAGACGTAGAAAGTACTGGTGCCGTTGCTGGCCTTGAAAGCCACCAGATGGCTGGTACCCTGATAGCCGGCCAACGAGACCTCATGTTCCACATAGCTGGAGGTAAGCGTGATGGTGTCGATGCCGACAAAGTTGCTGCCCTCCATCACACCAACGGCAAACACGCTGGGGATAGTGGTCGCCTTGGCGAAGAAGTTCACGCGCAGCGTGCTGAGCATATCGCTCACCGGAGGCATGATTGCCACCTGGGGAGCGCTACCGTACATTCTGAGACACAGCGAATCGGTATACGCGTAGGTTGTAGTACTGGTATTCATTACCACCCGAGGATCGGTGGTGCTGGAGGTAATCTTGTTCCAGCAGGTGGGCATAGCATTCACCGCCGTAGTGGCAAAGTTCTCCACAATGGGAGCTGCCACCGGGTTGCAGGTGGTGGTGAACGTCATAGCGCGTGTCCAGGCACTGACATCGCCATTGCCGCAGTCGGCCTGCACATATACATAATAGGTAGTGGTGGCCGAGAGACCCTGAGCCGTGTAGGGATTGCCGATACCACCGGCGAGGTTGGGAGCATTGTCAAAATCGGTGATGACGCTGTCGCTCACAATAATGTTCCATTGCGATTCGCTGCCGCCGGCAGTCCACGCGATGTCGGCATTGTCATGTCCAACATTGATGACGCGTACGTCGGACGGTTTGGGGCACGAAGGTGCTGGGTTGAGGACGATATCGTCGATACCACAGGAATAGTACGAAGAATTATGCGACCAACGGAATGCGATACGGGCGTTGACGGGGATAGTACCAAATGTGTATTCCACTTCTGTACGGGTAGTGGAGTTGGTGAAAGTGTTGGTACTCACATAAGTGGTAGCGTCGTTCACATCGGTGATGTAGCCCACCGAAAGAGTGCCGTTGGAAGCAGATTCCATCTTATAGCTAAATGTCAGCACATTGCCGCTGAGGTCGCCTGTCATCTGAGGCAGTATGGCATAGGTGTTTTCACCATAGGTTTCAGCCGTACCAGCCGTCAGTGCCAATGAGTTGTTGCTTGCATTCGGAGCATAGCTGCCTGTGTAAACATGAGGAGCATAGCCCGTACTCGAACCGGTATAGATGAACTCCCAGCATCTGGGAACCGAACTAAAACTACTTATTGAGGAGGTGCCGGTGAGACCATCAAAGTTCTCACTGAACGGGACGGTAAAACTGCCACACTGGGTGTAGAAGTTATGAACAGCACTCCAAGCGCTGACGTCGTTGGTGTCGCAAACGGCCTGCACATAGACATAGTAGAGGGTGTTGCTGTTAAGACCGCCCACCACGAAAGGGTTCTCGTTGACGAGCATGGGCTCCCAGCTGGAGAAGTCGGTCACAGCGGTGTCGCTCACAATGAGGTTCCACTCGCTCTCGCTGCCTACTGATGTCCAGTAGATGGCGGCGCCGTCTTCTGTCACAGCGCTGTCGCCCAATCCTACGATGGCACTACAGGAGGGGATACCGTCGACGGTCACATCGTCGATGTACACATACGAGGTACCTGTGGTTTTGTAGCTATAGAAAGCTATGCGCGAAGCGTTGCCGCTATAGTTGTTGAAACGCACCTCAAAAGGATCGGTAGGATAAGAGGTGGCCAACGTGATGGTGTCAATACCCACGAAAGCGGTGTCGCCTTCCATCACACCTACCACAAACAGAGCGGGCTCATTGTTTCTTGCAGTTTTTGCATAGAAACGCACCCGCAAGGTGTCGAGGTTGTTGAATTCGGGTGTTGCGATGATGCTGCTGTACACACTGCCGGTCGCATAGGTGTAGAGCTGTACGCTCTTGGAGCCGGCATGGGCGTTGCTGCTCACCACACAGGGATATACAGTGCTCCCCGAGGTGTAAGTCACCACTTGCTGCCAACAGAATGGGACGGCATTGGCATCATACTCCTCGAAACCATCGGTAGCCATCGTGCTGACGGGGGCGCATCCGGTACGGAAGGAAGCCACACGCGACCATTCGCTCATGTCGCCGCCGCCGCAGTTGGCCTTCACATACACGTAGTAGGGCGTGTTGGGGGTGAGACCAGTGGCGGTGTAAGGATTGGTGGCAATCATGGAGCCGTTGACGCTGTCGGGATTGGCCACCAGCGAGTCGCTCACCACAATCTTCCAGCTTGTCTCGGTGCCACGCGATGTCCAGCTGATATTAGCCGTTGTGGCTGTGATGGTGGAATCGGCGATGGTCACGTTGATGGGACTCTGGCAAGAGGGGATGGGGCTCACAACGACGTTGTCAACGTACGCATAGGATGAACCCGATTTGTAGCTCTTGAAAGCTATGCGGGTACCGTTGCCGCTGTAGCCACCGAACTGCACCTCGTAGGGCTCGTAGGTGGTAGTAACAGCAATAGTGTCAATAGCCACGAAGCCCGTGTCGCCTTCCAGCACACCGACTGCAAAAAGGGTAGGCGTGTAGGTGGCCGACGAGGTCTTTACATAGAAATTCACCCGCAACGTGTTGATGTTGCTGAGCTCGGGAGTAGCTATAATATTGGATTTATAGGTACTGGTTGTGTAGAAATAGAGAGACTTGCTGCCCTCGTATGCATTGGAGGCAACAACACTCGGACGCACGGTGGAGCCCGAGACGTAGGTGTCGGTACGCAGCCAGCAGGAAGGAATCGTGTTGGCGTCGAGCTGCTCAAAGTCTTCACGCAAAGGCGTTGTGGTGGTGAGGGTCATCATGGCACATGCCGTGCGGAAGGTGCCTTCGGTCCACGAGCTGACGTCATTGGTGTCGCAGACGGCCTGAACGTAGAAATAGTAGGGAGTGTTGGCCGTAAGGCCGGTGGCGGTGTAAGTCCTCGAAGTGACAGGAGTGGCGGTCACATTGGAGAAGTCAGAAACCTGCGTGGGGCTGACAAAGACGTTCCAGGCCGACTCGGTACCACCAAGGCCCCATGTCAGAGTGGCAGTAGTAGCAGTGATGGTATCAGCTGCCAATGTACGGGAAAATGGATACATGCAAGATGGTGCTGCAACTATTGATATGTCATCAATTGCGCAAGAGTAGTAGGAAGAGGTGACACCCGTCCAGCGGAACGCCACGCGAGCGTTAGTGGGAATGGAGTCTAATCTGTACACTTCCTCAGCATGGGCATTTGCACTTACAACGGTGCCAATGTTCACATAAGATGTAGCATCATTCACATCAGTGAGATAACCCACCGAGAGCGAACCTTGAGTGAGTGACTCCATCTTATAGGAAAAGGACAATAGCGTGCCATTGATATCGCCTGTTATCAAAGGCAAAATAGCATAAGTGGCTGTGCCATAGGTTGTCGAACTACCAGCCGTCATCACTAAGGAGTTGTTACCGGTGTTCGGGGCGTAGGTGCCACTGAAAACGTGAGGAGCATAACCCGTGCTCGTGCCGGTATAGATAAAATTCCAGCACGCGGGTGTAGCACCTGCTGTACTCACTGACGTATTGCCAGTGAGACCGTCAAAGTTCTCGCTGAACGGGACTGTAAAGTTGCATCCCGACTGCGCCTGTGTCACCCATGGCAACATTAATGCTACCACAAGCAACAAGTTTTGTAGAAACTTTTTCATAGGTGTTGTGTTTTGATTAATAATTATTTGAATTGATTTTTGTTATTCTTGTTAGCAGCTCATCTCGTCCGATTCATCATGCGCAACGGCGCAACCTTTTTGTGGGACAGACAAGCGAAGAGACAATAGGAAACACCCCGTCGCCGGAGGGACGACAGGTGAGGAAAGCCCGCAAAGGAGGAACCCCTCTGCGGCACGAGAGTGGAAAGCATCCCGCACAAAGGGAATTTGGCCGCGCGGGAAAGAAAGTCAAAGCAAACGTAAGTGAAACCAGCCCCGAAATTACACCTGTAATGGGGGGGGTGATAATCAATTGGTTATGTGCATCAAGAATCATATTGCACTTTCCTTTTACGTTGCTATTACTATAGTATAATTTATATTTATGTGGACTGCAAAGATACAATTATTATTTAATCCCGACGCAAAAAATCGGCTACAAAAATGTTAATTATATTTTATTATGTTAAAAAATCTTGCGGTGGAAGGATAACCTCATGGTTTACATGCTGCCCTGCGAAATCGTCCTCCGCCAGTGCAACCGCTGCACACCCAAAGTGGCCTAAAATGATATTTTTTAGCAACACAATCTATTTTATTTCTGCAACTTATGATATATTTTGCAATTTTTACACGTATGCACATACTAAACCTGCAAACTTCGCGTAGATGGGTATACTTTCTCCCCCCGCCAAGAGCCCTTTCCAAGGGTTGAACGCCTCTGTAAGCGTTTATTCCACCATCGGTAATTCTAGGGTAATTCTAGCCAAATTCTAGGGTAACTCT
Organism: uncultured Bacteroidota bacterium; assembly: GCA_902766265.1. Lineage (GTDB taxonomy): Bacteria > Bacteroidota > Bacteroidia > Bacteroidales > P3 > Colimorpha. The sequence goes on along the minus strand of CACXCY010000073.1, from coordinate 7,785 downwards.
AGGGTAACTCTAGGGTAACTAGTATGTAACTAGTATATTGCCAGTATGTGGCTAGTATATTGCTAGTACCCACTAGTGCTTCTAGTAGTACTAGGGCTACTAGGATTACTAGGATTGCTAGGGCTTACTGGCACTCCAGCTCTTTACTTGCCGGGAAGATTGGGCTGGCGACGGCGGCGGAGAAACGCGCGTGGGGGCGGCCTGAGAAGCACACAATAAAAAAAGGCATGAGACGTTATAAAAATTCAAACGCTATCACCATGGAATTGAAAAAATCACTAAGCGACCTGGTATTCAACAAAGGGGAGCTGAAACAGCATGTGTACGCCGCCACGAAGGAGACCTTCGAGCTGTTCCGCACCACGACACGCGAAATCATCGACCTTTTCAAACAGGAGCGGCAGATCAACGGCAAAGATGTCCGTTTCGAGTTCACCGACCGAGGCGACTTCGAGTTCGAGGTGAAGTTCGCCGGCGACGTGCTTATCTTTATGATGCACACCAACGTGTTCGAGTTTTCACGCAACCACGAGGTGATGAAGACCCCCTATATCCGCGAGGATCCCAAACGCTCGTTCTGCGGAGTGATACACATATACAATTTTCTGGCCGACTCATTTCTCTACCAACGGGACAACGATTTGGGATATATGATTGGTCGTGTGTTTGTTAACATGGACAAACACTACTTTATCGAGGGCAAGCGCGAGCTGGGGATGCTTTTCAACAATTTCAACACTTCGCTGATAACCAACGAGTCGGTGCAAAGCATCGTGGAATCGGCCATCGAGTACACCACAAATTTCGATCTTTTAACACCGCCCTACGATGAAGTTAAGCTGGTGTCGGTGGGCGAGATGCGTACCAATTTCAACAAAAAATCGATGGTAACGGGAAAGCGTCTCGGATTTCATTTCCAGGCAGATACAGACTAATCGGCGGAAGAAATGAACAACGGCGGTTAAAAAAAATTTTGCCGTTTCTGAAAAAGGTTGTACTTTTGCATCCGCTTTTGAGAGACGAGAATGTGTTTTTTAACAGAAAAAGAATGCATTCAGCAACGCAAAGCGAGAAATGCTCCGATCGTCTAGCTGGCCCAGGACGTGAGATTTTCATTCTCAAAATCGCGGGTTCGAATCCCGCTCGGAGTACCAAAATAAATATAAGATTAAAGAAAAGAAATGGCACATCACAAGTCTGCAAAAAAGAGAATTCGCTCCTGCGAAACGAAGAGAGTAGAGAACAGATACTACGCTAAGACTATGCGCAACGCTCTCCGTGACTTCCGCGCTTTGGAAGACAAGAAAGAGGCAACGGAACGCCTGCCGAAGATGATTTCCATCATCGACAAGCTGGCCAAACGCTCGGTTATCCACAAGAACAAGGCCTCCAACCTCAAATCCAAATGCATGAAGAAAGTCAACGCTATGTAATCGCACAGCGCACTACAATAAAGAAGCCGACTCGATGAGCCGGCTTTTTTTGTGGGTTGTTCCCTATCTGTTGGACGCACGGTGCAGCCGCGAATGCGGCTGCACCGTGCGTCGCTTTACCGTCCGAACATGATTTTCTCGTTGTTGAACATCCGCGTCAGCACCCACACGGCGAGACCTGTGTAGCACAGGTTGCTGAGAAGGGTGACCACCAGCGGCAGCACCGACACTTGTCGGGCAAACACCGATGCCATTGCCTGCACGTTGCCGTAGAACGGGATGAGGTAGTACGCCAAATTGTCGGGCACACCGTCGCCCAACAGCGGCGTCATGCCTACGGCCATCACCACCAGCATGAACGGCACCGTGAGCGTGCCAGCCGACTTGGTGTCCTTGGCCAGCGCCGAAAGCAACGATACGGCAGCCACCATAAGCAACACGGTGCAGAGGATGACGACCAGCAGACACACATAGTCGCTGAAGCCATAGTAGTTGACATCGATAGCGAAATCATCGGCATGCACCATCTTGGGCAGCGAAAGCATAATGCCCAAGAAGCTGGAGCATCCGCTCAGCAGCGCGAAGCAGGTGATGCTGAGAATCTTGCCCCATGCCAGTTCGTTGCGCCGCATCGGAGTGACCAGCAGGGTGGCGATGGTGCCACGCTCCTTCTCGCCAGCGATGGCGGTGGGAGCCACAGCCATACAAGCCGAGAACATCATCATCAGGATAAGCATGGGCACCAACTTGCTCAGTAAGTCGTCAAGTTCCTCCTCGCGCTCCTCGTCGGCACGAACCACATCGTACTGCGTCGCTGGGTCGGCGTTGATATCAAAGACATTGGCCACCGATTCTTCCCAACCGTTAAGCACCGTGACCAGGGTGCTGTAGGTCTGCAGAGCAGCGAGGTTGGCCGAGTTGTAGTATATCTGTATATGCGGCACCGGCGCGTCTGGTGCCACCGGTGTCAGCCGACCGTCGACGGCGAGGTTCTCGGGAAAGACCACGTAGATAGTGTTGTTCTCCTTGTCGCGCATCTGGGCAAAGACCTCAGCGGTGTCGAACACGCCCGACTTGAAATATACCAGCGAGTCAATCATCGGCGCGAGTTGCGACGGCATGTTCTCGACCATCATCACCGTCTTGTCGGCCGAAGCGGCCTTGTCGATCTTCTCCTGCATCTCCTTGGCGATGCCGCTGCCGATGAGCGAATAGACAAGATATATGAGCAAACCTGGCATGATGATGGCGGTGAAGACGAGCGTCCTGTCGCCGAAGAAACGGGCGCACTCCTTACGGAAAATAGTGAGGATATTATTGTTCTTTCTCATTGTTCATCTCCTTTCGCTTCTTTATAGATTTCGAAAAAGCGGTCCTCCAGCGAGAGGTCGCCACAGATGTCGCCCAAGGAACCGCAATGGGTGAGACGGCCGTCGATGATGATACCCACACGGTCGCAGAGTTTCTCCACCAAGCTGAAGATATGGGTGGAGAGGATGATGGTTTTGCCCTGAGAACGCAGTTCCTGCAGGAAGTCGGTCACCGTGCGTGCCGTCAGCACATCGAGACCGTTGGTGGGCTCGTCGAAGATGATGATGTCGGGGTCGTGCACCAACGAGATGACCAGCGACACCTTCTGTTTCATACCTGTGGAGAGATTGGCCACCTTGACCTCCGCAAAATCGCCGATGCCGAAACGCTCGAAAAGCTTGCGTTGGCGCTCGGCAGCCGTCGCGGCGTCCACACCGTGCAGCTGACTGAAGAAATTGAAGAGGTAGTTGGGTGTGAAGAAATCCTCCAGCTTCAGCTCGCTGGTGAGGAAACCTATCTTGGCGCGCACCTCTTCGGGGTGGTTCACGATGCTGGAGCCGTCGACAAAGGCATCACCCTTGTCGGGCTTGATAAGCGTTGCCAGCATACGCAGCGTGGTCGTCTTGCCGGCGCCGTTAGGCCCCAACAAACCGAATATCTCGCCCCTGCCGGCGGTGAACGATACGTCATCCACCGCCACCTTCTTGGTGGCTCTGGTTTTCTCTATCTTTTGTTGTTTGCGCGACAGGGTGAAGGTCTTGCTCAGCCCCTCCACACGGAGAATCTCGTTGTCGCCTGATGCTATATTGTCCATATATATAATGGTATTATATTATTGTCACTCGAAAACTATGTTGATGCAAAGATACGATTTTTTCGTCAGCCGACAGCATACACGACTTCTGGGACGAAGCGACTCTGGATTTGTTCTCGCCGAGGGCTGCTGACAGCCAGAAGATTGCAGCCGGATTATTTTCCCTTGCAAGCACAACGCAGGCGGTCACGATTTTTTTGCTTATCTTTGCATGGCGAATGGGAAAAAGTGAATGAAGACCTATGTGATTAACACCATTTAACTTATTGAGGCAAACTTTTCCCAACTATCAACCCTCATAACTCTGTCTTTCCCACCGGCTGCCCCGAAAGCAGAGAGATGCCAAAGAAAGCCCCCACAGGTGCAAAACGACGACATACAGCAGATTATCGACGGATGCATGGCGAACGACGCCAAATGCCAACGGCTCCTGTACGACCGCTACAGCCCGCGATTCTACGCCTTGTGCCGCCGCTACGCCTGCGACGAGATGCTGGCCGAAGATATTCTGACCGAGGGCTTTCTCACCATCTTCCGCACCATAGGCCAATACCGCGGCGACGGCAACATAGAGGCATGGATGCGCACCATCTTCGTACGCACCGCCATCCACCACTATCGCCAGCAGCAACGCCTACCGCAGCAGTCGATGGAGGAGATACCGGAGAAGGCACTCTTGGGCGACAGCGGCAACGAGGATTCCCTTGACCTGCGCAACACCCTGCAGATGGCCTTGAGCCACCTCGACGACGGTCAACGCACGCTGCTCAACCTGATAGCCGTGGACGGATACCAGTTCAACGAAGTGGCGCAGATGCTCGGCACAGCGGAATCGACCGTCAAAAGCCGCTACTACAGTGCCTGCCAACAAATGAGAAAGATATTGGGAGAAACAACGATATGACACCTGACCACACACACGACAACGACATAGAGCGCCTGATGCGCCACGCCTTCAGCGATGCCGAGGAGCAGCCGCCGGCAAGCGCATGGGAGAAGATAGAGCGGAGCCAGGCATCGGCTCGGCGCCGTCGCCACCTGATCACGACAATCATCGTGGCTGCTGTACTGGTGGCCGCTACCGAGGTGGCGATGATGCTCTTGCAGCCGTTGCACGACGACACGCTTCCCGCGCAGCAACCCGCCTCCCCTGCTGCCACTTCGGCTAACGACGCCACCACCGTAGCTATACCCGCAACCGTGGCCATGGAGACCGCCCCTGCTGCCAGTCAGACGCACGGTGTGACGCTCCGTGGCAACGCCTCCGAGCCGAGAAAAGGCACCACTACCGCCAACGTTCTCTCCGCCCCGACGGCCAGCGAGAGTGACGCTTCTCCGGCGACAACCTCACGGGAACCGCAGCCAATATCAACCATCACGACCGACGACGGCAACCTGGCGGAGGTGTCCTTGCCCAATACCGCGGCAGCCGACACCCATTCCACCCCCGACACCACGCTGCGTCATGCGCCGCACGCTCGCCCCATGCGCCCGCAATGGCTCATCCCCAACGTCATCACCCCCAACGGCGACGGCATCAACGACTGCTTTGTCATCCAGGGGCTGGAGAACTACGCGCCGGTGCAGGTGGTCATCTACACGGCCAACAGCCGCCGCGTATACATCAGCGACGACTACCGCAACGACTTCTGCGGCGACGGGATGCCGGCAGGCAACTACTTCTACGTCCTCACCGTCCGGGAGGGACCCTGCGCCGGCTTCGTGCGGAGGGGTACCCTGGTGGTCAAAGACCAGTAAGCCCGCCCGATTTCCCATACCTCCCAAACGGAGCGTAAAAGCCATCACAAAAGCAACTGAATTAGCATCTTACATCCATTTGAAAGATGCAACCCAAAAGGGGGGCTTGTGTAGTTCTCAACTACATGCTCTGTAGTTCTCAACTACACGTTATGTAGTTCTCAACTACACATGCTGTAGTTCTCAACTACACAAACGCCCCTCCACGGGGATGATTTTTCGGTATGTGCGAAATATTTTGTATCTTTGCAACCGTTAGTAAAAATCAGTAAATCATATAAGCCACTATCGCTACATATTTTGTGCGAGACAAGAAGGGCGACGGTGGCCCCAACGACGGAAAACAAGCCCTCATGACGTTGCGCCACATCCTGTATACCGCATTGGCCGCCCTGGTGGTCCTCACGGCGACATCGTGCCAGAAAGAGGAGCCGCCCCTGCCGAAGCCGGGACACCACGGCAACACCAACGCCAACCTCGGCGGCGCCGAGGTGCGACGCCTGGAGGTGCCGGCCCTGATGAAGGGTGCCGACATCCATTTCCTGCTGCACGAGACCACCGATACGGCCACAGGGGCAAAGGCCTACAACTACTGCGTGGAATACCACTCCGATGTGTTCCACAGCCGCTGGGTGGCTTTCCGTTTCGACAACAGCAACAAAGCCCGCAACGTGGAACGTAGCGACGAGCCCTTTGCCCCCGACCCCGACCTGGACAGCGCCCTGCAGCTGGGCACGACAAGCATGGGCCTCATCTCGCGCCACACAGGCACCACCTACCACCGCGGCCATCTGGTGGCCTCGGCCGACCGGCTGCTGGATGTCGAATCCAACGTGCAGACCTTCTACATGACCAACATGTCGCCCCAGATAGGCGACTTCAACTCGGGCTACTGGAGCACGCTGGAAAGCATCGTGCGCCAATGGGGCAGCAGCAGCACCTACGACACCCTCTACGTGTGCAAGGGAGGCACCATCGCCCCCGGACAATGCACACTCCAACCCACCGTGAACGCCGCCGGTGCCAGCGTGACAGCGGCCGTACCCCTCTACTACTTTATGGCCATCCTGGGCGTGAGTGGCGGCAAGTACAGCAGCATCGCCTTCTGGATGGCACACGACGCCCACGGGTACAGCTGGAACAACTTCTGCCCCCGCGACGAGATGATGCAGAACGCCTGCAGCGTGGACTCGCTGGAAGCCCTCACGGGCATCGACTTCTTCTGCAACCTGCCCGACACCACCGAACAACGCATCGAACGCACCTACAGCCGCACGGCATGGGTGTGGTAACAACATAACACCTAACCATGGAAACAACAAGACAACAAAAGATATCGCGCCTGATACAGCAGGACATGAGCGACATCTTCCTGAAAGAGATGAAACCCACCCTGGGGCAGTCGCTCATCACCGTGACCGCCGTGCGCATCACCAGCGATTTGTCCATAGCCCGCATCTACGTTAGCATCTTCCCCATCGGCGGCGTCAGCAAGGAGCAGGTGATGGAAGCCATCAAGACGAACACCGCCGACCTGCGGCGTCGGCTGGGCATGCGCGAAGGCAAGCAACTGCGCATCATCCCCACACTGGAATTCTACTTGGACGACACGCTGGACTATATGGAGAACATCAACCGACTGCTGAAACAATAGCCCTCACACCGCCCCACCATGAAGACCCCGTTGTTCATAGCCAGAAGATACCTGTTCTCGCGCAAGAAGAAAACGGTCATCAACGTCATCTCCTGGATTTCGCTGATAGGCATCGCCGCAGGCACCACGGCGCTGATTGTGGTGCTGTCGGTCTACAACGGCATCGGACAACTGACGCAGACCCTGTTCAACGTGTTCGACCCCGAGCTGATAGTGGAGCCCGCCGAAGGCAAAACCTTCCACACCTCGACGATACCCTACGACGCCCTGTGCCACACCTCGGGAGTGCAGGCCGTAAGCCAGATGGTGGAGGAGAACGCCTGGATTACCCACAAACACAACGAAGCCATCGTGCTGCTGCGTGGCGTCGACGAGAACTACGGTCCCATGACCGGCCTCGACACCCTGCTGTACGAAGGCAACTACTATCTGAAAGACGAGAACACCAACTACCTCTCTGATGACCCCGACGCAGAGGCGTCCATCCCTACCGCCTACCTGCTCTTCGGCAGCGAGGTGTGGTACAACTTGGGGCTGAACAGCTATACCAACAGCGCTGTGGCCGTGCATATCCCCAGACGCGGGAAGTCGCTGGGCATGACCATGGAGGACGCCTTCAACAGCGGCCTGGCCTTTGTGGCAGGCAACTTCTACATACAACAGGACATTGACTCCCGCTACGTGGTGGGCGACATCGACTTTGTCCGCACCCTGATGGATTACGCCCCCGACGAGGTGACGGCCCTAGCCATCGATGCCGAAGAGGGCGCCGCCGAGCGTGTGAAACAATCCCTCCAGCAACAGCTGGGGCCGGC
>CACXCY010000072.1 GCA_902766265.1 uncultured Bacteroidota bacterium | reverse complement strand
TAACTGTCGTCGTCCCATGTAGGACACAACACGCGTGCATAGATATAATAGGTACCGGCATTCTTGACCGTAAATTCAGCCTTCAGCATGCAGGCACTGTCGGTTGGAGCCGGAGTGGTCTGCTTCACCGTCTTCAGATACTTTCCTCCCGAGACCGACGCATCCTCCACCAATTGGAAGGCCGTGCCAACCGAACTTGTACGCATACCTTCTGCCTCGATCCATACGGCATCCTCATAGCCTGGCTCTTCCTCCTCATCGGCAGCCAGAGGGTCAGTCTTAGTAAACAGGTCCAGGTCGATGCAGCCTCCCATGGTCTCATAACCTTTGGCATTCAGGTGCAGCCAGTCGTTCTCAAACAGGAACTCCGACTGCATGGCTTCAGGATTCTGAGGATCGCGCACCGCTTCATCAAAATCAATCACCCCGTCGAGCATCTTCGTCGTACGGATCCAGTTGTTCAGGGTGCTGCGACCCTTCTCATGATCGGCAGAATAATAATTGTTGCCCTTAAACGGGGTGATGGTGGCGCCGAACACATAGATGCCCTTCTCATGCGCCTCACGGATAATCTGCTTATACACCTCCTTGATACGGTTGGCCGTCTGCACGCCGTTCTGGGCACCACCCAAGTCGTTGACAGCCTCAAAGAGGATGATCCACTTCACACCTTCCTGACCTAGCAAATCACGCTGATAACGGCTTGCACCCGTAGGACCTAATCCGCCACCCAACACACAGTTACCGCCGATACCCATGTTCAGTACACCCACCTGCTGGGTCGGTTCATTAGCTAGCAGACGGCGTGAGAGCACATCGGCCCAGCGGTTCTGCTGGTTAGTGGTCGATCCACGTCCGTCGGTAATCGAGTTACCCAAGATAGCCACAGCCCCAGCCTTTTCCGGAGCCTCCACCTCTAAGGCCAGAATGTTATACCAATGGTCGGTCGTCACAGCACTGCTGAAATCAGTCGTGTTACCACTCTTCAGATACGATGTCGTTCTCGAACCCGGATGTCCACTCACGCTTGTCGATGATGCTGAACCGTAATGGATGGTAATAGCCACGTTCTCTCGGGGGCCAATCTTGAAGTTGACAGGATCAGATACGGCCTTGCCTTTAGCAGGCATGGTCACACCGGCCTTACCATCGAAGGTCAGACTGACGGTCGAGGCCTCATCAATCTCTGCGCTGCTGCCAGCCGTCTTAGCCAATGCCAGCTCCACGCCCTTGATCTCCGTGGCACCCGTACTGAACTCGTTAGTCAGTTTCAGGCGCACCTTCTCTCCACCGATGGACACCTGCACAATCTGGCGCAGCGAATTATTACCCAGTCCTGGCGACGGGGGATTGTTATGTTGCTCTACCAGTTGTGGGGCTGTACCCCATGTGCCTACCCAATGATTGTCGGCACAAGCGATGCCTGCTATGAACATGCAGGCCAAAAACAATACTTTTCTTTTCATTTCAATCATACGTTTAATCCAAATCTTCTGCAAAATTACGCATTCCCTATCATTTCCACAAACATTTGAGGGCTCTTTTTGGGAAAAACGAAGAATATGAAACAAATACAAACATTTTTGCAACCAAAGAAAAGCCCCCTTTTTTTACAAGGCAGCATGTAAACGTTTTAGTTTGTTTTCCATACTTAAATGATGCTTGGTAGTAATAAAATGCCTATATTTGCAGCGGAATTGCAATCTACGACTTATATATGAACCGAATTCTATCAACAGTAGTGCTGGTGGTCGTCGCTTTGTCGACGACGGCACAGACACAAGCCCCAGCCTTCCCTGGGGCCGAGGGACACGGACGTTACGTCGCTGGCGGACGCGGTGGAGCGGTGCGTCATGTCACCAACCTTAACGACAGCGGGACCGGATCTTTTCGTAGTGCCGTGAATGGCAGCGACAAGAAGATTGTGGTGTTCGATGTCGGTGGCGTCATCGCCCTGAAGAGTGATGTCAAAATAGGTGCTAACACGACCATCCTTGGCCAGACAGCCCCTGCCCCAGGCATCACCCTGCGCTATTTCACACTGTCTACCGAAAACAGCAACAACATCATCGTACGCTTTTTGCGTTGCCGTCGCGGACAAGAGAAGAATGTCAAC
>CACXCY010000071.1 GCA_902766265.1 uncultured Bacteroidota bacterium | reverse complement strand
GAGATCGAGTTTACCTTTGAGACCTCCAAGGCGGAAGACCTGTACATGCTGCAGACGCGCAACCAGAATGTCACGCGGCAGGATGCCGTGGAGACCTTCGCCGCCAATCCGGAAGAGATGGAGAAGGTGGGCAATGGCATTGGCATCGGCAACGGGGTGCTCAACGGCATCATCGTGTTCGACATGGAAGACATCCAGAAGGTGCGCAACAGCGATGAGCCCGACCGCCATATCGTGCTGGTGCGTCCCGACACCGTGCCCGACGACATTGAGCTGATTATCGAGTGCGATGGTCTGCTCACCGCCCGTGGTGGTGCCACATCGCACGCCGCCGTCACCGCAGCCACCCTTGGCAAGATCTGTGCCGTGAACTGCGACGCCCTCATCGTTCACGAAAAAGAGAAGACCCTCACCATCAACGGAACTCCGTTCAACGTGTTCGACCCCATCGCCATCGACGGTCACAACGGCATCATCTACAAAGGCAATTATGACGTGGTAATTGACGAAATCGATTGAGAATTGAAAATTAAAATCCATAAAAAATGAAAAAAGCCCTTCTTTTCACGCTTTCACTGCTGATTGCAGTCCAGTTGCACGCCGGCAATCCTATCACAATAAAAGATGCCAAAACTGCTGCGGCGCACTTCCTCACAGCCAGCAACAATACACGCGCCATCACCACTGCAGACCTCACCCTGCAGCAAATGGTCTCCGACGAGGATGCCGCCCCGCTTTACTATGTTTTCAGCATCAACGGAGGTGGTTTTGTAGTAGTGTCGGCACACAATGCCATCACCCCTATTCTCGCCTATTCCATGGAAAATGATTTCGATGCTTCTGTACCCAACTATCTGATGAACAAGTATAAAGCACAAACATCTGCTACCCTCAACTATAACAGTCCCACCGCTGAACGCGAATGGGACCTCCTGCTCAATGCACAACCCACCCGTGAGACCTACCTTACAGGATCGGTCGCACCGCTCACCACCTCCCAATGGAATCAGTCTCCTTACTACAACAACTACTGTCCCGTAGAGAACCCCTTCCCACACGGCAGCAACAACAATCGGTACCACACCCCCACCGGCTGTGTGGCCACTGCCATGGCTGGATTCCTGCACTACCACCGCTACCCCGTATATGGCAACGGCCACATCCACTACCAGCCCGTTTACTACTTCAAAGACGCGGACAATAACATCACCGACTCTATCGTATATCCCATTCAGGATCAAGATCTTAATACCGAGCACAACTACGAGATGATGCCCAACTCCATTGACAGACACACTGGCGAGGTGGCAGAGTTGATGTGGCACGCCGGTATTTCCATTGAGATCGGCTACGGCCCTACCAGCAGCAGCGGTTACTCAGCCCAAGCAGTCAACTCACTGAAAGAACACTGGGGTTACAACCCCAACGCCTATTTCGCATACCGCAGCAACTACAATGCAGCCGCATGGTCACAACTTCTTCACCATGAGCTTGATGAGCACCGCATCATTTTCTATTCCGCCAGAGAGACCTCCGACCCCACCGTGGGGCACGCCTTCCTTTTAGATGGTTATCAGGACTTCAACCGAGTGGTGGAGACCATCCACTACACCGACACGCTGCTCGTTTTTGACCATGTGGACACGCTTATTTCGTACGACATCGATCCTGAAACGCTTGACAGTGTGACTATCATTACATTAGATAGTATTTTCGTAGAGACCCATTCCGACAGTACCATAACCACTGATACTCTTTTCTCACATACCATGATCCACGTAAACTGGGGATGGGGCGGTTACCTGAACGGTTATTTCACCTTCACAGATTCCCATGTGGAAGGCTGGTCTGTAAACGAGAGCGCCGCTATTGACCTCTATCCGGCCGGCAACCCCGAGGAGCCCACCGAAGGCTGCATCCGGGTGACGGGGACGAGAGGAACGATCAGCGACGGGTCAGGATGCCGCCGCTATAGTCCGAACACCGACCGTTCATGGATGCTGTGCGCACCGGAGGCGAACCGCTACACCTTCACTTTCCAGCGCATGGAGACCGAAGAGAATGCCGACGAAATCATCTTCTACAAAAACGGGGACATTAACCAAGAGATAGGCCGCTATTCTGGACATGCCCTCCCCTCATCGTTTAACATTAACGCTGACAGTGTGCTGGTACGTTTCGCGAGCGACGAGAATGATGTGGTAGACTACGGCTTTGTCATCAGCTACACCGCCAGAACTCCCGCTGCATACTGCCAAGAGAACGTTCAACTCCCCACCGGCACAGGCGTCATCACCGACAAAGGCGACCTGAATCTCACTGACACCGTGCCTTACCGTCCCGACAGCTACTGCAACTGGAAAATTATCGGCACCGACCGCGTATATTTCTCCTATCCCCAAATCGACCTCGCAGAAGGTGACTATATAGAAATATATGACATCACCATCCCCACCAAGTACAAACTGCTCAAACGCATCAGTCTGATTGATTGGCCCGATGACGATGTTTTTATAGCGGAAGCCCACAAGGTACAGATCTCATTTGTCTCCGACAACTATCTGGAAAACAACGGATTTATTCTCACTTATGAAACTCAGACCGACATTCACAACTATGCTGACCTACATCAGTTGAGTCTCTATCCCAATCCTGTCACCAGCACGTTGAATCTGGACTGGATGCAGGAAGAGGCAGGTCTGCTGAACTTCCGCATCACCGACCTTTCGGGGCGCACCGTTGCCGCAGAACAGGTTAAGGCAGAAAATGGAATGCAACATCACACCTTCAATGTCAGCACATTGGCAAAAGGTATTTATTTATTAAATATTGAAAGTGTTGAAGGGAAGACGGTAAAAAAATTCATTGTACAATAATAAATTATAAAATATGTATCAGTTTGATGCAAAAGAGACAAGAGAACGCTTAGTGGCATGGATTGTCAACTGGTTTGAAAGAAATGGCAAAGGGTGCAACGCCATCGTAGGTTTGTCTGGCGGGAAAGATTCCACCATCATGGCCGCGCTTTGCGTGGAAGCACTGGGAAAGGAGCGTGTGATCGGGGTGGGAATGCCCGACGCGGGGCAGGACCTGCACGGAGCTGACAAAGTGGCCGAGTATCTGGGCATCCGTTTTCTCGAGGCCAACATCGGCGGGATGACCACTGCATTGAGAAAGATGTTTGAAAGATTTAAAGAAGGAGATGGCCGGCCGTGGGGCTTCGAGATGTCGGTTCAGGCCGAGCAGAACATGCCGCCTCGCCTCCGCATGGTGACCCTGTACGCCATCAGCCAGTCGAACAACGGACGGGTGATGGGCACCTGCAACCTCAGCGAGAACTACATCGGTTACCTCACCAAATTCG
>CACXCY010000070.1 GCA_902766265.1 uncultured Bacteroidota bacterium | reverse complement strand
TTCCCCGTGTTCCGCCACTCGCCCTCTGTCCTTGTAGGGGCATCGGCGGCAGTCTTGGGAGTGTTCATGGCTGTGGCCACCTACGTACCCCACCAACAGGTATACATCTGGCCGTTCCGACGACTGGGCATCAAGATGATTTATTTGGCGGTTATCTTTATCGCCATCGACCTGCTGGCTATTCCCAGAGGCAATGCCGGAGGTCATATAGCCCATCTGGGAGGCGCCTTGTTCGGATTCCTGTTTATATGGATAGGGAGGAATGCCAACAGCGACGCCATCAGGCGATGGCTGACCGAACGGCGCAACAAGATACGGATGACATCGCAGTCGAAAAAGAAAAACGCCACCCGCGACAGCCGTCCCATGAGCGACGACGAGTTCAACCGCCGTCGTGCCGACGAACAGAAACGGGTGGACGCCATACTTGACAAAATCTCCAAATCGGGCTACGACAGTCTCAGCAAGGAGGAAAAGACCTTTTTATTCAACTACAAATAATCTATACCACTACCTTGAAAATAGCCAAACTGATATTCGTACTACTCAACTACCTGGCAGCGCTGCTGCTGCTGGGTTCCACGCTGGCCGGCACGGTACGGCCCTCGTCGTTCATCTGGTTCTCCATGCTGAGTTATGCCTATTTCCCCTTGCTCATCATCAATGTGGCCTTTGTGGCACTCTGGCTCTGTTTCAGCAGCAAGCAATTCCTCATCTCCGCCATCGTCATCGCCATCCGGTGGAGTTTCGTGCCGCTGTTTTTCCAAGTGGGGAATCCTGTCACCACCCCACAGGAAGGCGACAATACGCTGAAGGTAATGAGTTTCAACATGCACCATTGCTACGGGCGCAACTATGTGGATAATGCCAGTCAAGCCGGCAATGTGGACTCCAACGCTCTGGCCTTCCTTGCCATATTGCACGAAGAGAATCCCGACGTACTCTGTCTGCAAGAATTCCTCCCCTACTCCAACAGCATACAGATTCACGACAGCATCACCGCCATGGGCTACAAATACTACGCCTCTGCGGCACCGGAATACGGTCTCTCGGCTTCGATATGTTGGTCGAAACATCCCATCATCAACACCACCTATATCGACTCATCAACCAAAGTAATGACAGACATTGTGTGCAGGGGCGACACAGTCCGCATATTCAGCTTCCACCTCGACTCCTACCAACTGACACAGGACGACATGGACGAGTTGGATAAGATATCGCACGGCAATGTGAACCGCAACTCGGGACGCAGCACGCTGCGCAAGTTCCGCAACACCATCCTTACCCACGACACCGAATGGGTGATGCTGAAGCCACTGATAGACGCATCGGACCGTACCTGCATCGTAGCTGGCGATTTCAATGACACTCCGGCATCCTACATCTACCAACAGATAAGCAAGCAGCTCAAAGACAGCTACCGCGAACGGGGCAAAGGGTTCTGCACCACCTATCACGGACGGTTTCCTGCTTTCCGCATCGACTACATCCTGCATAGCGACGATATTGAGACACTCTCATACAAACGCCTGCGCTGCGACATCTCCGACCACTACCCCATCATCGCTGAACTGCGACTTCCCAAGCACTGAAAACCGTGAAACAGAGCGAACGATATGCACGCATGATTGCCTATTTTGAGCAGGCACGTCCAACAGCGCAGAGTGAACTGGTCTACGAGAACCCTTTCCAACTGCTGGTGGCCGTTATCCTTTCGGCACAGTGTACCGACAAAAGGGTCAACATGACCACACCTGCCCTCTTTGCCGCCTACCCCACCCCTCAGGATATGGCGCAGGCCACCCCAGAAGAGGTGTTTGCTTATATCAAGTCCATCTCCTATCCCAACAACAAGAGCAAGCATCTGGTAGGGATGGCCCAGAAACTGGTGAGCGACTTCGGTGGAGTGGTGCCGTCGGACATTGACGAACTGCAAACGTTGCCCGGCGTGGGACGAAAGACTGCCAATGTTATCGCCTCTGTCATATTCAACTTGCCGGCACTGGCTGTGGACACCCACGTGTTCCGTGTGGCCAACCGTATCGGTCTGACCAAAGCATCCAAGACACCCCTCCACACCGAGCGCGAACTCGTAAAACATATTCCCCAGGACAAGATACCCATTGCCCACCACTGGCTCATACTGCACGGACGCTACGTGTGTCAGGCCCGCAAGCCACACTGCTCCGAATGCGGCATTACCGACGTGTGCGAATACTACCGCCAGCAAAAGAAATCCGAACAGTAAAACGCCCTATCCTCCAACCCGACAATCCGCCATAACAGATGATATTCACCAACCCACTCTTACTTATCGGTCTCGTCGCCATAGCCATTCCCATAGTGGTGCATCTGTTCAATTTCCGACGCTACAAAAAAGTTTATTTCAGCAATGTGGAGCATCTCCAGCAGTTGCTGTCCGAAACCAAACGCCAATCGCGTCTGCGGGAATATCTCATTCTGGCGGCACGTATCCTGGCGATAGCGTTTCTCGTACTGGCTTTTGCCCAACCCATCATTCCCCACAAAGAGCAACCCCTGAGAACGGGAGGCAGTGCCGTGAGTGTCTATATCGACAATTCCTTCTCCCTGGAGAACACCAATGCCGAGGGCACCCTGCTTGAAACAGCAAAGAAGAAAGCCCGTGAGATAGCCAGTGCTTACAAGCCCTCCGACCAGTTCCAGCTGCTGGACAACAACATCGATGGGGCACACTTCCGCTGGGTGAGCCGCGATGAATTCCTCTCCATGGTGGATGAGCTTGAAGCATCGCCATCGTCGCCGCTACTCTCGTCGATGGCCGCCAAACAACAGGACTTTCTCCATAGCAGCAGGGCCGACAACATGATGGCCTACATCATCTCCGACTTTCAGGTCTCCACCGCTGATTTCAACCAATTCCCCACCGACAGCAGCGTATCCACCACATTTGTGCATCTGGAGGCAGCTGCAGTGGACAATATCTCCATTGATTCCGTCACTTTCGACGCACCCATATTCATGATGGGAAGCCACGTAACGGCACAGGTACACATCAGCAATCACGGAGGTAACGCGGTGGAAAATCTGCCCATCAAACTCTTTGTAAACAACACAGAACGGGCTTTAGCATCGGCATCGCTCCCCGAACACTCCACGCAAACCGTGGACATACCTTTCACCATCGACGCTACAGGCGTGCTCAACTGCAGGATTGAAAGTGCCGACTATCCCATCACCTTTGACGACCAATTCTTCTTTAGCATCAACGTCAGCCAGCAGCTGTCGATGATTGAAATCTATAGTGGTGCTGACGCTTCACCTTACCTCGGCAAGCTCTTTGGCAACGATTCCCTCATATCCTACCGCAGTGCTTCGGAACGCAGCATGAACTTCAGCGATTTAACCAACTACAACTTCATTGTACTCAACGAACTGTCCTCCATTACATCAGGTATGATGCAGACGTTGCTGACCTTTGTAACCACTGGAGGTTCCTTGCTCATCGTTCCCCCTGCCGATGCCGATTTGGAATCCTACAACCAACTGCTCCAGATGCTCCACGCCCCACAGCTGACAGCATTCAACAAGCAGTCAGCCAAAGCCAGCACTATCAACAGCCGTGCAATGCTTTACCGCAATGTCTTCTCCGCCGCAGCCGACGAGAATATGGAGATGCCCACACTCAGTGGCTATTTCAAGACCAGCGCCACTGCCGGCACCGTGATGGAGACAGCCATATCGCTCACCGGTGGCGAACCCTACCTCACCCTGACGCCTTGTGCCAACGGCCATGTGTATCTTTTCACCGCCCCATTGCGGCCTCCGTACACAGATTTTGTACAACAGGCACTCTTCGTACCCACACTCTACAATATGGCACTCTTCAGCCAGCCGCACGGCGAGCTATACACCACCATTGACAACACCACGCCTGTGATGCTCTCACGCCACATAGCCCCTTCGGAGGGCACCTACCGGCTACAGAACAGCGACGCCACGTTTGAACTTATCCCCGACTTGCGTCAGCAAGCAGGACGCACCTATTTTGTGCCACACAATCAAATCAAGACCGCCGACAACTATACCTTCACCGCCACCGGCGACACTCATGCCGAAGGACTATCGTTCAACTACAGCCGTCTGGAATCGGATATGCGTTTCTACAGCCGCAACGATGTCGCACAACAGGTGAAGAACTACCATCTACACGGCTGTGACGTGGTCAAAAACGCCACCAAGCCGCTCGACGACTACATCCGCAGCCGTTCGGAAGGCACACCATTGTGGCGCTGGTGCGTGTTGCTGGCGTTGCTAATGCTCCTAGCCGAGACACTCCTGTTGCGTCTGCCCCAACGGAGAAAACTCAGTAAATAAGAAGCTGTTTAAATTTGATTGATGGAATTTATTATACATATAAACGAGCAGATTTTTATCCTTTCCGATGGCGCAATGGGGTTCCATTGTAACTGAGGAGAGAATGAAAATATGCCGTTTAGATGCTTTAAGAAAAACATTGAATTAAGTTTAAACAGCTTCTAAATAATTGTATATGTTTTTTGAAGCCCATAATATCGAGAAAAACTTTGGCTCATACCGCGCTCTGGACGATGTATCCATCGATGTGCGTCAGGGTTGTGTTTTTGGCCTGCTGGGTCCCAATGGTGCCGGTAAGACCACCCTCATCCGCATTATCAACCGCATCACCGCGCCCGACCAAGGATACCTCATGCTCGACGGCCATGAGATGACCGACAACGACATCCTCCACATCGGCTATCTGCCCGAAGAACGCGGTCTATATAAGAAAATGAAGGTGGGAGAACAGGCCATATACCTAGCGCGCCTCAAAGGACTCTCGGCACGCGAAGCCACCACACGTCTTCACCAGTGGTTTGAGCGTTTTGAGATAGACAGCTGGTGGAACCGCAAAGTGGAAGAACTCTCCAAAGGTATGCAGCAGAAGGTGCAGTTCATCGTCACCGTACTTCACGAACCCCGACTGCTTATCTTCGATGAACCTTTCAGCGGTTTCGACCCTATCAACGCTACCCTGCTCAAACAGGAGATACTGCGGCTGCGCGACAACGGTGCCACAGTCATCTTCTCCACCCACAACATGGCATCGGTCGAGGAGATATGTGACGATATCGCACTCATCGACAAATCGCACGTCGTACTCAGCGGCAGCGTGAAAGAGATACGCCAATCCTATCGCAAAAACCTCTACGAGGTGGTGGCCCGCACAGAAACGACCGTCAATGTCCCTGCTGGCTTCACCATTGAGCGGCAAACCGTGCAGAACGGTGAAGCCACCCTCAGCATCCGTGTACCGGAAGGAGGCACCGCCAACGACCTGCTCGCCATCCTGCTGCCACAATGCCAGATTATCGGACTCAAAGAGACGCTGCCCTCCATGAACGACATCTTTATCGAGAAAGTGCAAGGCGCCACTACAGAAAACAGCCCCCGATAGTCACAATAACCCACGTCAGCCATGAACAAAATACTCCTCGTCATCCAGCGCGAATACCTTACGCGCGTCAAGAAGCCCTCCTTCTGGATACTCACCATCCTGGTGCCTATCCTCATCGCCATACTCTATGCAATACCCATCCTGCTGGCCACCAAACCGCTTGAAAAATCGACCATCCTCATCGTCGACGAGAGCACACTCTTTGAGCGTTCCTTCGAGTCGTCCGAGCAAATCATCTACAAAGATGCCGCCACCCTCGACTATGCCAAGCGGCAACTGCAGAACGACGAGGATGTCGACGCTATCGTCTTCATTCCAGCCCACGTCAGCACCATACCCACCGATGCTTTCCTGTACTACCGCAGCGGAGCCCCGTCGGTAAACGTGCAGAGCGATGTGGACCGCCAGTTGCAGAAGATACTGCGCAACAACATCCTCCTTGACGTGCACAACATCAATGCAGAGGATTATGCCATGATTAACAACAC
>CACXCY010000069.1 GCA_902766265.1 uncultured Bacteroidota bacterium | reverse complement strand
ATGAATTTCTGCCCTCCGAAACCGGGGTTGACCGACATCAGCAGAACCATGTCACACTCCTGGATGATGTCCTCAAGCACGGCGACCGGTGTTGCCGGGTTGAGGGCCACACCTGCTTTCATGCCGGCATCCTTGATGGCATGCAGCACACGATCCAGATGTATGCACGCCTCATAATGTACCGTCAAGATATCAGCTCCTGCGGCTTTGAAGTCGCCGACATAGCGTCCGGGATCCATAATCATCAGGTGAACATCCAGCGGTTTCTCCGCATGTTTCTTGATGTGTTTCACCACCGGTTGCCCGAAAGAGATATTCGGAACAAACATGCCGTCCATCACATCCACATGCAGCCACTCGCAGGCGCTACGGTTCAGCATATCGATATCACGCTGCAGGTTTCCGAAATCTGCCGAAAGCAATGAAGGAGAGATATATTTCATGGGTCAATCGTTATCGTTAAACATGATGTGCCGTAACACAGCGGCTTATAGCTTTAATTTTTCAAAGTTCTTGCCATAGACGCCCTGCACTTTGGCCACACTTATGAATGCCGCAGGGTCAATACGGTTCACAATCTGCATCACGTTGCTCTTGTCGGTCTTGTGCACCAGCACCATCAGCACCTGCTGGCTCTGCTTGGTGTAGCATCCCGTGGCGTCAAGCAGCGTGGCTCCACGCCCCACCTCCTTGGTGATAGCGTCACCGATTTGGTCCGTCTTGGACGAGAACACCATCACCTGGTACGACTGCTTGTTGCCGTCGAGCACCATATCAAGCACGTAGGTCAACGTAACCATCACAATATAACCGAATATCACATTCTCCAGCTTGTGCGAGATAAAGAACGACGCCCCGATGATGAATATGTCCATATACATAATCACCTTGCCTGGCGACACATTGTAATACTTGGTCAATATCAGGGCGATGATGTCCGTACCGCCACTATTGCCACCCATCAGGAACGACGCCCCGATGCCGATACCGCAGAGAGCACCTCCGATAATGGCGCACATAAACGGACCGAACATGGCGACGTCAAACAACGTCTCCACATGCAGCACCTGTTGCCAGAAAAGGAAGAATACCGACGACATCACGATGCCATAAATGGTGTTGGCCCCAAACTTGGCGCCCAGGAACTTGAATCCCAACGCCAACAATATGGCGTTAAAGAACAGATTCATCACACCCACGGGGATATGCCAGGGAAGTATGAAGTACAGAATACCGGATATACCCGACACTCCGCCGCCAATAATCTTGCTGGGCAGCAGAAACGACGACCACGCAAAGGTGTAGAGTGCCATTCCCAGCGTAAATACCACATATGAAACTACTATCTGTGGCGTTTTCTTGAATATCTGCATATCAATATATATTTATCAATCAACAGCCGTCATACGGCATAGTTTCTGGCGCCGAAGATGGCCGAGCCGATGCGCACCAGTGTTGCCCCCTCCTCGATGGCGATGGGATAGTCGCCACTCATACCCATGGAGATTTCCTTAAACTCCGGATGGCCCTTAAAGTACGAGAGCGCCAGCCGCTCCTTTATTTCACGCAACGTGCGGAACTCCTGACGTATCATGTCTTGGTCGTCCGTATTGGTAGCCATGCCCATCACGCCCACCAGACGCACATGTTGCAACGCCTTGTATTCGGGCGACTGCAACAACGCTTCCGCCTCCTGCATGTCCAAGCCGAACTTGGTCTCCTCGGTGGCGATATGAAACTGCAGCAAGCAATCCAGCACCCTGTCGTGCTTGGCGGCTTCCTTGTCCACCTCCACAAGCAGCGGTAGCGAATCGATGCTGTGTATCAAGCTGACGTAGCCGGCGATGTATTTAATCTTGTTTGTCTGCAAATGGCCAATAAAATGCCATTCAATATCTTGTGGCAGCACAGCATGTTTGTCGCGCATCTCCTGCGCCTTGTTCTCGCCAAAGACCCGCTGACCGGCATCATAGGCCTCTTGCAGGTCGGACACAGGTTTGGTCTTCGACACAGCGATAATCCGCACCTGCGACGGAACCGTCTTGCGTACTGCTATTAGATTTTCTCTTATCATATCTTTATAACGCCAGCCGCTCTGCTTTATTGTTGTCCACAAATCCCTATCTCCATGCGCGTATTCACGTCAGCGGCGTTCTACTTTTTGATGATTCTGCTGGTTTCAACGCCTTTGTCCGTAACCATGCGAAGTATGTATGCTCCCGGGGCATATCCCGACAAATCGACCGTAAACTCGTTTTCAGCCATACTCCTGTGTGAGAGCACCCTGCCGAACATATCCAAGACCTGCAGCTCCAACACCGGCTGCGATTCCGTACGCACATACACCTTGCCCTGGAAAGGATTGGGGAAAACCTTGATATTCTCCGCACTATGCACATCGATGGCACACGGCGGCAGCTCCGGACCTCGGATGCCTATGATGATGGCATGGCTGCTGTTGAATCCGTAAGAGCTGCAATTGTTGAGAGCATAGTAGCCGTTTTGCTGGCCACCCCATCCCCAGTTGAAATGGAAATAGTTGTCATCCTGATATCCGTCGCACGTCCACACATGGCCGCCATAATTTCCGCTGCCACCGTACAGAAACGGAGCCCCCTCGTCGAGTTCGGTTTTCAGGTAGGTGAGCCATTGCGATGAGGAGACGTTGCTGCGCTCAAGATACCTTACCGTGGCAGGATACTGGAAATAGGTCGAAAAAGCAGACACGATATTGTTGGAGTTGGCCGTGCTCGCAGAAGGGCCGTAATTCATCTTGACGGAGACGCCACAATGGTACAGCAACGTAGCCACGGCCTCCACACAGCTGTCCGGATGATATGACGGGGAAAGCTCGTCGGGCATATTCTCGTAACGGTAGGTCGTGGCAGCGAAATTGGCGGAAAGCGAACCATAGCGGTTGCTGGTATAGGACCGCCTGCCGGTACCCGTGGTGGGGAAACGCCAGTAGTGCATCACCTGTCCCATCACAATGGCTCCGCATCCCACAGCAGCGTGACCGCCATAGGCGGCGTTGCCCGTCGAATCCGCAGGACAGAGGGCGTTGTAGTACTTGGTTTGGGTCCACTTGTTGTTGCCAAGCAACGGAGCCACAACCACATTCCCATCCTTGGATGCAGGAATGTCATCCGAGAGCAACGCTTCCCATTGTTTCAAGGTCGAAGCATCACTATATTGCTGGTTGTCGACCACATACTGTATCTCCTCAGTATAGCCGTCCAAGAAAAAGCGAATATGCGCGGGCATGTTCTCCACGACAAACCTTCCCTCGTCGGAAAAAGCCAGAATGGGCTGCACCCTGTCGTCGCCAGCCACGATGACAAAGCCCTCGGAATTGATATTGACAACATAGAAGCTGGGGGCGGAAACATTCTCGCCACGGAGCGCTGGAGCCGTATATGTGACCGTAGCGGTCAACGACTCTGGAATCTGCTTGAATTTCATGGCATAGAAATGCGATGCAACGGTACACGCGGTTGTCTCATCGATAGATTTGGCCGACACAGAGCCACACAGTACAACTGCCAGCATGAAGAATACAGATAATTTTAATTTCATATTTTAGAGTTTTAAAACAGTTACTTTACTATTGATTCCTATACACTTACTCAACAAATAATATATTAACTACTATAAATAAAGCAATGCAAAAATACAGAAAAAACACCGCGCAAACAAATTTAAGAATAAAAAAATATCATAATTCCCGCAACGCACCCCCTCCGCCACACCTTCGCCCAAAAAGGAACATAAACCTTGTTTTTTCATGCCATTTTGCGCTTGGGTTAGGTTAGAGTAAAGTTAGACTTAGGTTAGAGTTAGGTTAGAGTTAGACACTCCAACGTTGCCTCGTTGATTCGGCTGCAAAGATACAACCGTCTTGTTGCGGTTTACGAATATCCCTCCTATAAAAATCGTAATTCACACATCTACTGAAGTTTCCCACACATCTTGGGACAGTTAGGACAATTGGGACAGTTAAAATAAATGGATTCACAAGCGACCATTTACCTCCAACGTAAGTCCATATCACTCAGCGACAAATAATTAATGGATAATTCACGGACATTCGTGTTTAAACCTCTCACACGGCAACCAGCGCTTACGTTCACACGAATTCCCATGTAATTGACCATGAATTGTTGAACAAGTCCCGCAGAAAGCGCAGAGACAAATCCTGATTCATAGTCTTTT
>CACXCY010000068.1 GCA_902766265.1 uncultured Bacteroidota bacterium | reverse complement strand
CGTCGTTCACGATGACGGTGCCGGCATTGGAGAGACGCACATGGAAAAGCATGTTGTCCGTCTTGTAGTTCTGGTAACTGTGACAGTTGATACACTGACCTTTTCTCCTATCATTACTGGTTATCTCGTTGTTGAAGATCTGTGACTCTTCGAACGAGGTGAGGTTACGCTGGGCTATCTCCATAAATTCCCATGCCACATACGACGGTTCGATGAGGCGGTACGACACATAGTCGTCGATAGGTTCCTCGGCCACCTGTATCCAAAACGGGTTGAACGAGAGCCATTCACCCTCTTTAAGGCCCCAGACCTCCACCTTGATGCTCTTGCCTTTTGCAACGGCGAGCATGTCGCGCCATTCCTGCAAGGGAATCTGCACCTTCACGCCGTCGCCATAGGTCTGCTGCTGGCCATCAGGCGTGGTAAGGCGTGCCACACACTCATCATATTCGTCGGCGGGCAGCATGAAGTTGAGCGGCGCGATGTTGCAAGGTATGGTGACATTGCAGTAGTCGGGGAAGATGGCGGGCAGGCATTTGGCGGCCTTGCTGGAGGCAGGCACGTCGGGATGGCTTGCACAAGATGACAACAACCAAATAGCGGCTGCCAGTAGTAGGGTATATATATGGATATGTCTTTTCATTGTTCTCTTATGAATGTACTTCATGACCAATATTGCTTTTTATAACAGGAATTTTTCTTCCGAAGATGTTATACCACCAGTACGTATCCCCGTATTCCTCATGCATCAGCTCACCAACCTGCTCGATTGTCATACCAGGTTTTGCCTGACTTTCAAGAACCTCCCAAAACCGCTTGTAGCGATCATAGACGGTCTGATGGACCGGGAGCATCATGCGCTTCTTTTCCGGGGCCTTGTCCATAAACAATATATAAGCCTCCTGCGCATGCACGGGGAATTCATCGTCCATGTGTGTCTTTACATAGTTGCGCAGCGATGCCCAGAAGCGGCGGGAGTCGCAGCGTAGCATAGAATAGAGCAGTGCCTGTTCCGAGGCCACCTTGCTGACGGAATCGGACCAGAGGCTGATGGTATTGATAATATAACTATCGCTGTTCTCAACACCGGTGATCTCGTCGGGATAGGCCTTCTCCAATTCCTTTATCTTTTCTGTGACCGGGGCTGGCTGCCAATCGCCATAGAACGGCAGATGGTGCAGCAGCGTGGTATAGCGTTCCACTAATTTCTTGTCCCCAACAGCCAGGGCACAGCGGGTGAGTACCTTCAATATGAAGGGGGAGAAACCGAATTGTATACCATTTTCGAAATTCAGGCGGATGGCCTCGTTCATCATGCCGTAGTTGTAGTAAACTAGCGGCGAGGCAATTTCTAAAAGCGTGACATGGAGAGAGTCAGGGTTATGGATAGGATGGCCACTATTCCCTATCTTGAACGAACGGTCGAATAGTCCATCCTCGTTCATCAGGGCGATGTTCTTGAGGAACACCATCGTGCGCGTCGGCTTACTGTTCTCTTCTGCCATACGTAGAACCTCCTTCCAGTTATCGTCCTCAGCATAACGCACCATGCGCATCTCGTTGATATAGTTCTCATCACGGGACATGAACGACCAGATGAAGCCGATACCTGCTACAGCACACACAACAGGGACGATAACCTCTGCGACGCTACGTCCCATCGACTTATAAAACCTATGAAACCCATTAAACAACGCCATGAGTAAGGAGACAGCACCGAGTACCCAGAATGGAACGGATAGATGCTTGCTACTGTCGACTGGTGTGATGAAGCGGGGCAAACCTGCCATGACGACATCGTCGGCCTTCAGATATGAATAATATTGTGTATGCCAGATGCCGGCGGTGAAGATCAGCAGGACAATCGCTAAGAACTCCCGCCAGGTGACTTTCTCGGCAACCACCAGGCATAGCACGAAGAGCAGGGCGAACCACCCGAGCAAAGGGTAGAGGCAGACGCCTATCAGATACCAGACGAGGTGCCATTGGCGCGGCGTGCAGCGTGCCGCCCACAGGAGCAGTAGCATGACGAGATAGCCCACTGACTGCGAGAACCAATAGCCTCTGATGGTTGATATATAGACCCAGTAGCCGAGATCGACTACCGACGTGAGCAGGCAGGCTACAGGCAAGAGCATCAGTGCAGAGGCACTTCCCTGTAACCGGAATGCTTTGGTTCCCACAAAAAAGATAAGTGTCCAGATGACCAACAGCGCACCAGCACCTAAAAGGGGATGATAGAATAGTTGCGTGAGCCACGCGCCAACATACTGCATCAGCCCAAAGGGCTTCTGCATAAGGGCATGGAAGAAGGGGGCCCCGAAGAGATATTCGGAACGGTCGTGTGCTGTATAGAATACCTCTTGATTAATATATAATATGTACGCGACAAACGAAATGAAAGCCAGCAGGCTTACACAAAATACGACACCAGATAGTTTGCTATTGTTATTCATTTTTACGCTCATTAATAGTATTCCTGGGCAAACCAAAGCCTATAGACAGGATCCACAAACACCAGTTTCCCTTTCTGCTTTTCGACAATATCCTTGCTCTGCAACAACTTCTTATTCTTACTGATTGTATTTGGGCTACCAAGGCTATATCTTCTTTTAGCCTCGGCTGATGCCAGCTGTTGCACCCCGTCCTTAATGGCACGCAACATTTC
This sequence comes from uncultured Bacteroidota bacterium, assembly GCA_902766265.1. GTDB lineage: Bacteria > Bacteroidota > Bacteroidia > Bacteroidales > P3 > Colimorpha. The sequence continues at coordinate 374 of CACXCY010000068.1, read as the reverse complement.
TATCTGGCTTGGCGGCAAAGTCTCGGTATCGCTTTGAAACATAGGTGAATTCGTGTTTAATAGCTGACGCAAACCATATTCGAACGATTGCTCCGTAACCTCTGAAGAGGTCGCGTTCCATACAAAATAGCATAACTGCTGCAGATACCAGGAATGGCATTCCACCACATCGCATATACGTTCAGCAAAAGAGGCCGTGATTAGTTTTCCTGATTTCCGAAAAGTATCCACAATGAAAGGAACCCACTCTGTTTTTGCAATCTTCTGAAGAAACAACATTTGTCCAAACCTATAGAAGGGAGAATTGGAATTGTTAAAGATGTCCATCATCATATGGCGCTTGCTGCCATACAGACAATACGAAACGTGTTGTT
>CACXCY010000067.1 GCA_902766265.1 uncultured Bacteroidota bacterium | reverse complement strand
ATTTCACACGACCCGATTTGCATGCTTCGGTAGCCATGCTTCGAGTCTTGTAGAGGCGTACAGCCCAGAGGTATTTGTCTATGCGTAGTGATTCGTCCATAATGTTTATTTGGCTCTAAAGTAGATGGTCATTGGTACACCATGAAAATCCCACAGTTCTCTCATACGGTTTTCTACAAAGCGTTTGTACGGGTCGCGAACGTATTGTGGCAGGTTGCAGAAAAACACGAATTGGGGATACGCCGTCTGCAGTTGGGTGATATATTTGACCTTGATAAACTTTCCTTTCCATGCAGGGGGCGGGTTCTGCTCTTTGACAATGGGTAGCATAGTTTCGTTAAGCTCCGATGTGCTGATGCGTCGGCTGCGTGACTCATATACTTGCTTGGCCGTTTCAAGCACTTTGTACACACGCTGTTTGTTGATGACAGATGTGAAAATAATCGGCACATCGTCGAAGGGACTGATGCGGGAGCGTATCAGCTCTTCAAACTGCTTATGTGTGTTGCTCTCCTTCTCAACAAGGTCCCATTTGTTCACCACAATGACGATGCCTTTGTGGTTGCGTTGTGCCAAGCTGAATATATTCAGGTCTTGTTGTTCCAGACCTTGAGAGGCATCGAGCATCAAGATGCAGACATCGCTGTTCTCTATGGCGCGTACCGATCGGAGCACGGAATAAAATTCCAGGTCTTCGTTTACCTTTTGTTTCTTGCGCAGTCCTGCGGTATCCACAAAGTTAAACTCGAAGCCAAACATATTGTAGTGCGTGTAGATGGAGTCGCGGGTGGTACCGGCGATGGGGGTTACAATGTTGCGCTCCGTACCGGTGATAGTGTTGATGAATGAAGACTTGCCCACATTGGGGCGGCCCACCACAGCGATACGCGGCAGGTCGGCAGTGGGGTCGTCGTCGCCTGCGTCAAAATCTGCCACCAAGGCATCCAATAGCTCTCCTGTGCCGCTACCGGTGATGCCGGCAATGGGATAAAGCTCACCGAGACCGAGAGAGTAAAACTCGCTGACACCTACCATTTCCTTGGGAGTGTCGACTTTGTTGACCGCCACAATGATTTTCTTGTTGCAACGACGCAACATCTCGGCCACATCTTCGTCCATCGGAGTGAGTCCTTCGCGCACGTCTACAAGGAACAGGATGACATCGGCTTCGTCGATGGCCAGCTGCACCTGTTTGCGTATTTCCTGCTCAAAAGTGTCGTCACCGCCCATGACGTAGCCGCCGGTGTCAATGACGGAGAATTTCTTCCCGTTCCAGTCGGAATGACCGTATTGTCTGTCTCTTGTCACGCCGCTTGTCTCATCCACGATGGCTTTGCGTTCTTCTATCAGCCGGTTGAAGAGACTTGATTTGCCTACGTTGGGGCGGCCCACTATGGCTACAATGTTTGACATCTTGTTTTGTCGGATTGTGATGTTGTTCCCTTATGGGGAGTTTTTATTGTTTTGGCAATGACTATTCTAAGTGTGATGGGTCTTCGTCGACGCTGAGCATCACCATTTCGGGAAGTTTATATTGGAATACGCCTGAGCAGTTCATGGCGGCATAGTTCTTGAAGATGTAAGCAACTCCATATACCACTTCTCCGTCGGTCAGTGAGCGGGTGTTCTTGCCATAACCCATAATCACGTTCTCGTAAAAGCGTCCCATATAGGTGATGGTGTCGCCGATGTCGGTGGGTTTCTCGATCACCATCATATATCCCTGAGGCGATTCGGGCGATCCGCAGAGTTCACCGCCGATAACGGTGCCTTTGAAATAGAATTCTTCGTATTCCTTCTTGCACGAAGTGGTCATTATCGTAGCGACGGCTACGAGGGCTATTGCCAGTGTACAGATAACTTTTTTCATAGGATTGGGTATTTAATGGTTGGTTAATTTGCACTTACGATGTTTTGTATTTTGCTGTTGCCTATCATGAGGTTGAGGCCCATATACATATTCAGCGAGCGGAAGTCGGTGACGTATATGCTTGACATATAATCTACAAAGAGGTAGAACTGGATGGCTTTGATGGGCGACAGGTTCAAACCTAAGCCGGGATTGAACCAGTCGATGTAGTATCCGTTGTCGATGACGGTGTTGCCAGCTATGACTTCAAGACGGTCAAACAGGTTTAACTCCGCCATTGCCGTAGTGCTGCAGCGGAATGGGGTCTCCTGCAGGGCCTTGTTGTATTCGCCGTGGAAGGATACACCGGCACGCAGCAGGCGTAAGACGTTGAACATAGCGCTGGCGTTGATTTTGGTTGGAATGGAGGTGGTAAACGATTCACCCGTTTTCCAGGTGGGCTGGATGTGAGCCGACAGCGTGTCGAAGATGGCTCTGTACTGTGTGGTGTCGAAGCTGCCACCTGCGGCCACGTTAGAAATGTCCATACCGCTAAACTCCACATGGCATTCGCCGCCTGTCGGTGTCAGCTGAAAGGTGTTGGCTTTCCAGGTGATTCCCGGGCCGATGTCGAGGATGCTCAGCGCCACCTCGTAGAAGGAACCTTTGTAGCGGGCTCCGATGTCCGCACCCACGCCCCAGTTGCTGGGAAGTATGTCGACGCCGCTTATCTTCATGCTGTCGCCTGTCGTATTGAAGCGT
>CACXCY010000066.1 GCA_902766265.1 uncultured Bacteroidota bacterium | reverse complement strand
CCGCCGTAGACGGAGCCGCCAATGTGGACGGGGCCAGAAATACGGGTGACGACATTGGCGGTGGCGATACTCATGTCGCAGCCGCCGAAGACATCGCCGTGGATGTGCGAGTTGCCCTTGATGGTGAGGTTGATATTACCATAGACCTGCCCGAGATTGGAGAGGTCAACGCTGGTTTCGAGAATCTTGTTAGCATTGTCCTTGGTGCCATTGGTACCTGTCCTCCAAGTCCAAGTCTCCTTGGGCGCATATACGTGCGGACCAAAGAAGCCCGTGGAGTCGTTGTAGGTGGGTTTGTACGAATTAACATTGGCATTGGTAAGCAACGAAACCTCCGCCGTCGGGATGGAGGAGGCGTAGCTGCCGCCGAAGACACTGCCGAAGACCTCGGTACTGTCGAGCACAGTACTAATCACTCCCGCAGTGCCTGCCGTACCCACCGCGCCGAAGCGGCCGCCACCATAAAAATCACTCAACACCGTGCATTTCTTCAGATGCGAGGTGACGTTGAAGGTCTGCGCCAACGAGACTGTGGCATATTTTTTATAGAAGCGTTTCCAAAAAGTATTGCCTTGGGAGCCGAACATAAAGTCGTAATCATAGTCAACAAGGTACCCAGGAAGCGTGATATTGCAATTACCAGCGGTGCCAGAAGCAGTGCTCGCGTAGGTCAACCTATTATTATAGAAACAAGCGAATGATATACCATTACCTCCTTCATCGTTTGCGCGTGCTGTGGTGATACCCGAACCGCCGCACCCTGCACCGTAGAAGTAGCCGAAGGTGGTGTTTTCTGCATAGGTAGTAATCCGCTGCGAGGAGGTCATGTCACCGTTTTGGGGACCGCCGAAATAGGTACCTATCAAGCAGTTGGTCAACCGCACATCGATATTGCCCGTCACCGGCTTGCTGGGGTTGATGCCGCCGCCATAGAAAGAGTGCGCCACGGTGTGGTCGATGCGCAGGAAGGCGTTACCGTCGATTTGCGCCTGCCCACCGGTGGCGTAGAGTCCTATCTTGCCGCCATTGGTGTAAAGCTGCACATGGTCGTTGGCGTTGCTGGCCTCTGCGGGGTCCATTCCCGAGAGGTACACCACTGCGAACTGACCGCCCATAATGCTGACAGGATTGTGGGGTGTCTTAAAATGATCACCTTTATTAGCATCAAAGTGGGCACCATGGGCAAATCTGTCCATAAAGACATTGCCACCCAAAATGACATAGGGTGTGTTCAAAGGGTTTTTCTGACTACTGACAATATCGTGGAGAGTGCCACCGTTGAGAATCAGCGGGGAGGTTCGGTTGTAGATTTTTGCCTGTTTACTAGCATGCGCATATTCAAACTGGTTGAATTCCGCAAAGGCGGTTTCGGTGATTTCAAACCAGCCATTGGGTCTCCAGATACCGATGGTGTAAGCGAATTGCTGGTTCATTGTCTTCTTGGCCTGACCAATGCCGCAGATATTGACAAAGGTGAAGCAGACGGGATTGATGTCAAGCCGTCCCGGGATGTAACAATAGAGCGTATACGCCGGCTCGTCGTCCTGATTGTCGTTGGCCGAGAGAACCGTGAAGGGCGTTTTCTTGTTGGTGGTGGTCCATGTAGCGCCATTGTTGGCAGCAGCGGCCATGACGGAGTCGGTGTAGTTGCCCACCAACACCACAGCGTTGTCATAGACGCAAGCACTGTCACCGTTGTAGCCGTTGTTGTTTAAGTCGTTCATAACAGCCGCGGTATTATAAAGCACCGCTTTGCCCAGATAGGTCTTAGAAGCGTTGGGCAGGTGGCCACCATAATAGAAATTTTTCAATTCTTTGGGATTGCCGCTTCTGGCGACGCGGTCGGTGTAACGGTCGCTGATATAGACGGTGTATCTGGACCAATAGGGTTCGATGGTGATGGCAGTGACCCCTTCGGGCACATAATAGTAGCCGCCACAAGCAAAGACTCGCGGGATACCGAATTTGCGGTTCATCGTGTCAAAGATGTCTTTATCGATGCAGTAGCGGTCGGCAAAGTTGTAGGCCGAGGTGTCGCCCGTGGTGGTAAAGTGACGGTACGCCACAGTGCCGTCGGTCTCGACGGCGGTAATCTTCCAACCCGTCACCGTGCGGTTGTTGCCCACCACGCCGTAGCCGTCGGTGAACATGCTGCTGTAGAACGGCAGGGAGACGTAAGCGTAGCCGTACTTGCCGGCGCCGAAGCCGTTGCCCCACGAGTTCTTGGCATCACCGGTGTCGATGTCCATAATGGGCAGCACAAGGTCTTGGTTGATAGCGGTCGTCTGGTCGACGCGCTTGCCTCGCACATGGACGGTGAGATTGCCCAGCTTGCGACCGCAGTAAGGGGCGCGGAATTCCGCATCGGCGGTGATGCGCGGATTGATGAGCGAGGGGTACTTGCCCCATTTCTTGATGACGGGATAGTAGTATTCGTCGTCTTTGACCCATTTGCCCACGTAGGCGGTGTCTTCGGGATATTCGGCAATCCAGTCGCCGGTGGCGGAGGCGCGTCGGTCGGTGATGATATAGACGGCACAGAGCCGACGGTTGGAGTTGAGGATGTTGGTGGCCAGCCAGCGGCCAAAATTCATGTCGCTCATCTGCAAGGAGCCACTGAAGAAATGGTCTTTGTTGGCGACAACGGTACCATCGTTACGGGTGATGGCCATATCGGCACGGTAGTAGGTGTAGGTGTTCACTCCAACATTTTTGCTGCTCACAACTTTGTCGTTGCTGATGGGTTTGCCGCCATAGACAGGAGCAAGCGATCCCGTGTTCTTGACACCTTGGCCCTTGACGCTGTCGGCGTAGCAGACGCAGTTCATCACCATGGTGCCGCGGCAAGCCAGAAGGTCGGTTTGCGTAGTGGCAACGCCGTTGTAGCCCACCAGGCCAGCGGTGTGGCTGCTGGTGTTGGTGCTCTTGTTCACCACGTCGGCATCGGAGTAGCAGTTGATGACGCGAGCGGTGTCATGCAGTTGACCCACGAGGCCACCCACAAAGGTTTGGCTATTGGGGCTGTGCTTGGTGACGCGGCCACGATGATGCGGCTGTCCTGCCACGGTGAAGTTATCGGAGGTGCGACTACCTACATTATAGATACGGGCACCTTGGCACGCCACGCGCGCTATGGCACCGAGCGAGACGCTGTTGCTTTGGTCGTCAATCCAGACATCCTCAAGGACAAGGTTCGACACGGAGCCGCGCTTCGAGATGGTGTCCATCAGCGGATGGACAATGTTTTTCAGCTTGTAATAGTTGCCATTAAAGGTGCCTCTGAAATTGGAGACTGTCAGACCGCGCAAGAAGGACAGCATTGCTGCCGAGTCGGCAAAATCGGACATCACATCATGGACATCGATGTCGGCACTCTGCACATAGTGATAGGTGGGGTGCGCCGCCATGTAGGAGAAATCGTAGGTGTTGGTAATGATATAGGGTTCGTCGGGGGTCTCGCCACCGCCAAAGTAAAAGCATGCCACGGCAGAGGTATCGAAACCCTTCTTGACGGCTACGGCGTAGACGGTATGACCCATGAAGACGGGCGCCACGCTGCCGCTGGCGAAGCAATAATGGGCGGGGTTGCCCACGGTAGGTGCTGTGGTATAGGTGTTGGCCGTCCAACCCGCCACAATGTCGCGTGCCGCTGGAGCGGTGCTACTCCGCTGGTCGCCCTGCACGATACGCAGATAGACCGTATCGTTGGCGGGATAGGAGGAGCGGATGCGTCCAATGAAGTATTTCGCCGTGAGGTAGCCGCCGGCGTAGGGGCTGCCAGCGTCCACAGTGATGAGATTGGTAGAGGTGTTGATGATGACAGGTACGGAGCAGACGCTGTTGACTTCGACGCTGATAATCTGGTGTCCCACAGTGGCTCCGCTCTGACTCTTGAGGAGGATGTCCACACTGTATTGTCCATCCACATGGCCTACCACCTTGAAGGAGGTGGTGCCCACGAGGGTGTCGTGACGTTGTACGTTGCAGCGCATCACGTTGTGCGATATAGTGGGCGGGATGACCTCCAAGCCGGTGGTGTTGGAGGAGGTGACGACCCATTCAGCATGGGTGTTCTCGCTGGCGTTGCCGATGTAGGGGGTGTAGAGCTCGAGGGTGACCACACCGGTATCGGAAGGGGCACGGGTGCCTACAGCCAAACTGGTGGGCGACGCAGTAAAGCCGATGGGTTGCTCATGGTCGCGCTTGGCGGTGAGCACGGCCTGCAGACGATGCGAAGAGTCGACGTTGCGCATGGCGCGCACTTCGAGGATACCATTGAGATTCGTAATGGTACGGTTGCCATGGGTCATGCAGACCTTGACGCTGTTGACGGCACCGGTGTTGACCCACTCGCCGAGGGCAGCCCAACTGCCGTCACTTTTCAGTATCTGCACCTTGCCGTCGAGACCGCCGCCGGTGATGCGCCAACGATAGGTAAGTCCGTCAGTGTGGTGGACGACACCCGCCGTGGTGTCACCGTGGAGGGGCACGAGACCGTTCTCATAAATGCCGTGAACCTCGTCTTCATAGTAGTAGTACTGCGTACCGTCGGGGTAGTCGAAACGCTGCTGTTCAGGGTAGTGCACCGAGTCGCAGGTGTAGTAGTAGCCGCTGACGGTGAAGGTGACGGTGTCGCCGTAGGGTATCTCGGCGACGTCGCCGACAGAGACACCGTGGTCGCTGGCGTCGTTGGTGAGCGTCTTGCTGTCGGGCGACAACGCGCCGCCATGGAAGACAATATCGAGAGGTACGACGGTGTCGGGAATCGTGACAGGGGTCATTGTCAGGGTGTCGATGAGGTACCAGTGGGAACGGTGGTCGGTCAACGGCACCTGCTTGAGGACGTAGGTCTCGTCGCCACCCGCCACAGCGGGGATGCCGATGCCGTAGCGGCTGCCTTTGGCGATAATGGCGAAGCGGTCGTTCTCGCCGTCGATGGGGATGATAGCAAACTTGTTGGCATTGGTGAGCACAGTACTCGGGCCGTCATCGGGAGTGATGCGCACGGAACCCAGGTTGGTGTCGCTCGGGGTGGGTATGCAGAGGTAGCCGTCGTTGCCGAAACTGCGGATGTAATAGTAGCGATGGTGCACACCACGACTGTCAACGGTATCGCCACCGGCATCGGTGATATACCAGTAATAGACATCCTCTGTTTTCTGAGAGGTGGAGAGCAGGGCGATGTTGCCGTCGTAGCTCGCCACGGGATAGGCATCGAAACCATTGAAGGTTTGCTCGTTCCGGAATTTATAGAGGGGGAAGGGGCCGTCGTTCCAGTTGGTGGTCAGCCGCGGATAGCCCGCCAGACGGACGGTGGTGTTGACGCGGTTGCTGTTGACACCGGCAGCGACACCGGCGGCCCGGTAGACGGCGTAGACCTCAACGGTGACGGGCAGGGTGTCGACATTGGAATACATGTTGCGGTAGCGCACGGTCTTCACGCGGGTGGCGGCAGGCGTGGTGGCGCCGCCGTCCAAGTCGAGCTCGAAAGCACCGCTGGACCACTCAAAATGGTCGAGCGTGAAAGTCTTCGATGTGGCAGCGGGACGGACGAAGGTCCAGTTGCCGGCATCGGTCTTGTATGCATGGGGCGCGTCGGAGCCGCAGGTGAAGGTGTATTCGTTGTAGCCGTCGCAGACGTTAGCGCTGAACGACTCATCGCTCACGGTGACGGTGAGGACGGTGGTGGCAGAGAACGTCAGCACCGCGCTGGCCGAGGTGACGCTGGTAAGCCCTGGATGGGATGAGGGTATCACCGCAGCGGTATGGCCGTTACTGGTGCGGAAGTATGCGGTATGGGAACTGGCCTCGGACTCGGTGCGGACGAAGGTGCCGCTGCCGTTGATGCCGACGTAGTAGGTGCTACCGTCGGCGTAGGAGAAACCGTATGCTGTCCGCGTCCAAGTGCGCGGGGTAGTGCTGGTAATCAACTCACCGTCGAGGTTCACATTCAGATAGAGCGAGCCGCAACGGAGCCAGCCGGTCTGGCCTACGTCGTTGGTGCCCGAGAAGGTCCAGAACGCCAACGCCTCATCGAACTGGTTGGTGCTGACAGTGGAAACCGCGCTGCCGTCCACACCGGCGGAACGCATGTAGTAGTAGGTGCTGCCGCTATAAACCATGAAGCAGTAGGTCTCGTCGGCCAGGACGCTACCACCCCAGCAGAGCAATGCCATCAGCAGCAAGCCGCTGCGACATACGCGGCGGAAAGCCGGAGCCACAAGCACTCTCTTCACGAGAGTCGATAGCGTATTGATGGTGGTTACTGTCTGCATGGGATAGTCGTTGTAGTGGTTGTAGGAGGGGTCGTAGTACTGGTGAATAGGTTGGTTAGTTGTCGGTTCGTGAGGTTAGTATCGGTTTTTAAATGATTGGCTCTTTTGTTTTGTACCTGGTGGTGGGGTATTTCTTGCTCCTATATGTCAATTTAATTAAAAAAACGCGCACACATATAATATTTAAAATACTCTATTTTACACATGCCTTGTATTATACGCGCACGACGCATCAAACGTATAAATTGCAAATATACTAAGCTTTTTCGATATGTACAAACTTTTTCAACACTTTTTCCACAGGGGGGGGTAAAACATTAGTAATTAGTCGTATGCGGGATTATGCCATTTTTCGGGGATTTTACGCACCAAATTACACCTATGCGGATACGCAAACTTAAAACACGAAATCGACATTGGATTAACGGATAATTCACTGTGATTCAAGTTTCTTCTACACGAATTGCCATGTAATTGACCATGAATTAATTATCACACAACTCGTATCGCATCTACTCGAATTGCCGTGAATCGACTTTGAATCAACGTATAATTCACTGTATTTCACTTATTTTTCACGCGAATTACCATGTAATTGACCATGAATTAATAGTCGCCAAACGAGTAGCGCGATGGCATCTTTACAGATGTTAAATTTTAACAATTCAACCGCTCGTGCCAATTTGTACTTAATTAGTTATTTATCAGTACATTAAGTAGCTTCTTAGTAACTTGCCAGTAACTTGCTAGTAACTTGCCAGTAGCCTGGCAGTAACCTAGCAGTAGCTATTTTTGACCTGCAAAAGTTAAAATCTTGGAGAAAATCCCAAACAGGGTTTAACATTTTGACATCATACAAAACGTCGAATCTACCATCTAAAATTTACGGATAATTCATGATTCTTCACACGAATTGCCATGTAATTGACCATGAATTTTAATATACACAGTTCATATCACGGTCAATAAGCACACATTCGTTGTCTTCCTGAAAATAAGCGTAACGCTCACCTTGGAGACTTGATTGCCCAAAATTTATGAGAAGCCCGATGGGCATACGCGTCAATCGCAAATAATTGAATAGCTGTTCCCTGTGAACTGGCAGCAGTTCGCTGACCGATTTAAGTTCAACTATAACATCGTTCACAACCAAGTCCATCTGGTAGTATTTTTCGAGCTGATGGTTTTTGTAAAAACATGGTATCTGTTTCTCACGCTCACACTTGACGCCTCTTTCCCTAAGTTCCATACAGAGTGCTTCATTATAAATCGGTTCCAACAAGCCACCACCCAGCACCCGGTGAACTTCCATCGCAGCACCAATGATTGCGTAGATGGTTTCTTTATATCTCATCAAATCCATGGAAATCAGTTCTTATTTAATAACGTATTGCGACTCTGATAATACACAAATGGCAATAAACCCAAGCCAAATTAATGGTCAATTCGTGGGAATTCACGTTTCTTTCACACGAATTGCCATGTAATTGACCATGAATTAGATAATCCTCTATAATCCATGTTGTTTTTACACAAATTGCCATGTAATTGATCATAAATTAATGGATAATTCGTGGG
>CACXCY010000065.1 GCA_902766265.1 uncultured Bacteroidota bacterium | reverse complement strand
TCTTCCACCGGCACTCCACTCATCGATGTACTCAGCCATCGGGCTTGACGGGGTGATGGGGTAGATGGCGGCCACTTCGCTGAACATATAAGCTACATGAGCAGCAGCGCAGTTACCGTCGCAAGTCATAAATTTCTTTTCTGCCATAATTGTTTGTTATTTAATAGGTTGAATGAAAATTTGTTCCTCAATATAAGGCGTGCAAAGATAATATTTTTTCTTTGAAAAATAAATAAAAGAATAAAGAAATGTGTCGGATTCTGCAGTTATAACACTGTGATGCTACCCGCAACCATGCACGCCTTGCCGTTGTGGTTCGTCCATCGAATGACGTAGGTGTAGGTGGCATGGGCGAAGATTTTCCCGTTGACATCGCCCCGCCACCTGAAATGCTTGTCCTCGCTGCGATACACCATCTCGCCTTGACGGCTGTAAATCACAATCTCAAAATTCCGGATTTGTCGGTCGGAGCGTTGCGGCACAAAGAAGTAGTCGTTGATGCCGTCGGGGTTGGTGGGGGTGATGGCGTTGGGCAGATATAGCTCGCAATCGCAGCTTTTCACTGCAATTCTGTCGGTGGCGACGCAGAGTCCATCCGATGCGGTAACCCAGTAAATCCCAGATTGATATACAGTGATTTGCGGGGTGGTTTCGCCTGTGCTCCAGAGGTAGTTCGGCAGGTTGCTCTCTGCCAAGAGTTCCGCTTCGAAATCCTCGCAGGGATCATCCGTCAGCAGGGTGACTTCAAGATTGTTGTCCACGCTGTGCAGGGTCATGGTGACGATGGAGTCGCAGCCGTATGAGGTCTGCAGCACCGCGGTCTGTGTGCCATCCTCCGTGAACGTCACACCGTTCCAGCGGTAGGGGAGGTCGCTTTTGCAAACGGTGGCTTCGACAAGCTCAGCCACCGCGTGATGGATGGTGAGGTGGAGGACTACCACACTGTCGCAGCCTCCGGAGCTGATAAAGGTCTGGGAGTATTCGCCGCTTTCCTCATACAGTTGTCCGTTCCATACATAGCTTTCGCAGGCATGCTGTTCAATGTGGTAGAAGGGAATGGTTAAGGAAAATTCAACAGATGCCGTATTGTTGGTGGTGTCACACTCGGGTGGCAGTCCACCGTTCTGTGCAATTCCTTCTCCGGCGCAGTTTACCGCTACAACAAGATGGTCTATTCCCGAAAAATCGCATGGATCACTGATATACTGCACAATCGTCGCTTGTGTGCAGCTATCCATGGGAAGATCATCCGTAACCATTATCGTACAAAGAGCCTCCCCGCCGTATTCATTGGCAAAAACAGTGATGGGGTAGGGGGCACTAAGCGTATTATAGCCAATGTTGCAATAGGAAATGGTGATGGCAAGTGTGCTGTCATCAGCGCTTTGCGAAGAAACAACTGAGTCCACAGCCACGTCGGGTACTGCGGAGAACGGGCGGCCGTACCGGTCTATCGTGGTGGCTTGCTGCAAGAAGTTGTTAAAAGGCCGCCGCACCACATTGTCGGGATCCGTGAATGCTGTGGCGTTGTTGAAAAGATGCAGGGGAACCGACAGATCCTCGTTCACGTTGGTGACGTTGTACATGTATTGGTTCCATACTTTGCGGGCAGAAACCCATGGCACGCCTGCGGACTTGAAGATGTTCAGGTAGCCCTGATAGGTATGGCCGGAGCCGAAACGTCCGCATATAATGATTCTCGCACTCCCGTCTTCATCCAGACCGGCCACTATGGGGTACTGCATTACCGTGCATTCGCCAAAAGACAATGAAGCCAGTGTATAAACGGGCACGGTGTCGTTGCCCGTCAGGTGGCTCCGTCCGCTGCCGTTCACGATTCTCACCGTGCTCTGGTCGCTGATCAGAAGCTCATTCTCCCCGTCGTTGTTGAAATCGAACATCGTCATGGAGTTTGAGAAGGAATCCTCATCTACAGGTAAATCCCACAATAAAACGAATTGGTTGACGATATTGTACCTGTAGCATTTGACGGGGTGTCCTGAATTTGCAGGGCATTGGATGACAATCTCCAGCCGACCATCATTGTTCACATCTGCTATCAACGGAATGCTTTTTCTCCAGTCTCTGGTAGGTATCCTGAGCGCATCAGATACGGTATTGTTGTGAACATCCCAGACATAACACCATATCGAGTAAGGTATCGTGGTCATTTCCGTGAAAGTTGAAGTACTCACAAAAACATCCAAGTGCCCATCCTGATTGAAGTCTGCGACCTGTGCATGCCCGTCTCCCCCAATGCCTGCGGGTGGCGTGATAGACGTCGACAGCGTGATGCTGTTTCCTGTCAAACCGTTCCGGTTGGTAATGGTGACTTCGTAGATTTCATTGCCCAAAATCAAATCGGGGCGGGAGTCTCCGACCACATCCGCCGCAAATGAGGAAGTTAACCAGCCACTATGGGCTGAAGCGGTGCCTGAATTGGCAATGGAGGGGTCCGAGATCAACAATGCTCCTGTTTCGGCATCGTAGATTCTATTTCCGATGTATATTTCAGGATAGGAATCACTGTTGAAATCGGCAAAACTTACATTGGGAGACCCGTAGTCGTCGCTTATGGTGGTGCTCCATAACGGTGTGGTGCCAAATGCCGTCAGGTCGTAGGCGCACATGGTGTTCGACAATACGGCAACAAAAATGACATGGTCATTGGGCAGCTTGACAATTCCGTAGGGGGCAGCGTCAACCGTGGAAATCGGGCCAGGAAGCGTGAAGGTGTGGATGGGCTGATGGCTTTGGGTGTTGTAAACCACTACTTGGGAGGCTCCATAAAAACTCCATTCTTCATCAGGTGTAAAGCAGATGATTTCCGGCACATGGTCGCCGTCGATATCCCCCACGAGGGGAATGACCAATGGGGACACCATCTCCGCAGATGCCCAGTCCTGCTCAATGCCCCAAACAAAACCGGTGGAGGCCGCCGTGCAGGTAGCAGAATCGACGTTGTCGGGAAAAACCTGCCCTGCCGCCGTCATCCAACGCAGCACCATAGCAGTAATTAGCCCGAATAAACGCAAACGGTTCATTTAAATGGTTAAAGATTGATATTTGGTTGATTACTTTCTTTTTGCGCTAAAATAATTAACCTGCAAAAATACAACTTTTCATTGA
>CACXCY010000064.1 GCA_902766265.1 uncultured Bacteroidota bacterium | reverse complement strand
TGACATCGTTGACAGTTTTCCTGAAAAGGTTTGTCTTTTCCTGATTTTGGTTGACAGTCTTTTCCTGTGGCAATGGCCCATCATGCTTACCCCAGTCGTTTGCAAAAACTATCAAAGACAATAAAAATCCCGGCGGCAGCGTTATTTTACAAAAAAACAATACATAATGAAGAAAGTGTTATTAACCGCAATCGCCGCGGCCATGATGCTCGCGGGATGCAACACGTCCAACGAAAACAAAAACGATAACAGCATGAATACAACATTGACATTGATTCAGGAGTGGGACAAGGTGTTTCCCCAAAGCGACAAGGTGGACCACAAGAAGGTGACCTTCAAGAACCGCTACGGCATCGAATTGGCTGCCGATATGTACACACCCAAGAACGCCGAGGGCAAACTTCCCGCTATCGCTTGCAGCGGGCCATTCGGTGCCGTGAAGGAGCAGGTCAGCGGCCTCTATGCGCAGCACATGGCCGAGCGAGGATTCCTGACCATCGCCTTCGACCCCAGTTACACAGGCGAGAGCGCTGGTGAACCCCGCCGCACCGCATCGCCCGACATCAACACCGAGGACTTCCTCGCCGCCGTCGACTTCCTCTCCATCCAGGAAAACGTCGACCCCGAGCGCATCGGCATCATCGGCATCTGTGGCTTCGGCGGAATGGCCATCAACGCCGCCGCCCTCGATCCCCGCATTAAAGCCACCGTGGCCTCCACAATGTACGACATGAGCCGTCAGATCTCGAACAACTACAACGATGCCGAGGACTCGAAGGCCTTCCGCGACAAGCAGCGCAAGGCGTTGGCCGATGCCCGCACCCAGATTGCCCGCACGGGTGACTATGGCCGCGTGGGTGGCGTTCCAAAGCCCGAAGATCTGCCCGCACAGGCCCCGCAGTTCCTCAAGGAGTATGCCGACTTCTATAGCACCCCGCGTGGATTCCATCCCCGCAGTGGCGGCAGCACCGACGGCTGGAACCTCATCGGTTGCCAGAGCTTCCTCAACCAGCCCTTACTCTGCTACGCCAACGAAATCACCAACCCCGTGCTCCTCATCCACGGCGAGAATGCCCACAGCCTCTACTTCAGCGAGACAGCATTCGAGAAGATGACCTGCCAGAAATGCAACGGCCAGAGCATGACCATCGGCAACAAGGAGATCCTCATCATCCCCGGCGCCGTCCACACCGATCTCTACGACGACCGTGCCGGCCTCATACCCTACGACAAGTTGGAGCAGTTCTTCCGAGAAAATCTGAAATAAGGTATGATAGACATAACAGATTTCGACAAAGAAACCACTTAGTAAGTACTTTATTAGCAATAATTCTCTTAGTTTCGTTTGGAAAAAGTTGTTTTTTTCGCCTCCGAAAATTGGAAAAAGTTGTAAAAACAACCCCATATTTTTGGGAAAAAGTTGTTTTTTTCGCCTCCGAAAATTGGAAAAAGTTGTAAAAATGGCATGATATTTTTGGAAAAAGTTGTAATTTTGCATCCGGATAGATGTTGAAATCATGCTAAGAAGAAAGATACAACAAACACTAAAAGAGTATTTTAATTCAGACAGAAGAAAGATTCTCATTGTCGACGGCGCCCGCCAAGTGGGAAAATCATACATCATCCGGCATGAAGGACGTGCCGTTTTCCCAAATTATGTTGAGATAAACATGGTCAACGACCGAGACGGTGCCCGTGTTTTTGCCGATATAAAAGGTACGGAAGACTTTTATGTCCGTTTGAGCGCAGTTGCGGGGAGACGGTTGGGAACAAAAGATGACACTCTGGTATTCATCGACGAGATACAAGCTTACCCGTCGCTGCTCACCATGCTGAAGTTCCTGAACGACGAGGAGAGGTTCACATATATTGTGAGCGGTTCATTGCTTGGAGTGACCATGCAAAAGACGCTTTCCATACCTGGTGGGCGCATAGAGACGCTGCACATGTATCCTTTGGATTTCGAAGAGTTCTTGTGGGCCAATGGCGTAGGCGACGAGGTTATCGACAATATAAAAGAACGATTCAACAACAGACAGAGCTCTGACGACGGCCTGCACCGGCGCATGATGGAATTGTTCAAGACCTATTTGTTGATTGGCGGACTTCCACAGGCGGTGAACACCTACCTCGACTCGCAAAACATCTATCGGGTACGCAAGATACATGAAGAAATATACAATCTGTACCGAGAAGACGCCTCGCAGTACAGCCAGAAAGAAAAGCTGCAAATCCGCCGCCTCTACGACCTGATACCCTCCAATATGGAGAATCGCAAGAAACGGCTTCGTTTCAACGAGGTGGAAGAAAAGCGCAGCAAATCGGCCCGCGACTACGAAGACGACATAGAGTATCTCATCAGCGCCGGCGTCGCTCTTGAGGTGCGCGCCATATCGAATCCTACCTTTCCGCTAATCAGTTCCGCCAAGAAAAATCTGCTGAAGCTCTATCTAAATGACGTAGGGTTGCTGTCGTATGTCTTCTTCAAGCACAACGTCACAGCTATCAAGGACGACCTATTAAGCATCAACCTCGGTTCGGTATATGAAACGGTGGTGGCCTCCGAGCTGCAAGCTCACGGGCATCCTCTTTTCTATTATGACAACAAGCAGAAGGGAGAGGTCGATTTTCTGATAGATGATTACGATAAGCTCACGGTGCTCCCCATCGAGGTGAAATCCGGCAAGGATTACTCTACCCATCGTGCCCTTGACCGTTTCATTGCCAATACCGATTATCGGGTACAGCAAGCTATTGTTTTGACAAACGACGGAACATCCCGCACCGAGGGCAATACATCTTATCTTCCTATATACTATATTATGTTTCTATAGCTGCGTGGCTCGGGAATGTTCCCTATTGCCGGCGCCGTGCGGGGCTACTCCAGCACGGCGTGAAGTATTTCGTGGGACTTGAAATTCCTGAAGTCGGTCAGGTGGGTCTGATAGTAGAGCAGCAGCGTATTGATGAGGTGGGTACGCACCGCGAGGGGCATCATCGGCGGAGTGTCCCCCTGGTTGAGGGCTTCCAGATAGCGGTGGAGACGCTCGCTGGTGTCGCCGTCGAGGAAATAGTCGGCATTGGGGTCGGTGAGCAACGTGCGACCCGACGGTGAGGCCATATAGCGGCCCTCCTTGAGGTTGAAGCAGGGTTCGTGACGACTGTAGTTGTCCAATGGCTCAATGCCAAGATAGCGTGACACTTTGAGCAGATAGCACACCGGCAACGAGCCGGAGATATGCGCCGCGCTGTCAAGCGAACACAACGTGTCGGTCACATAGTCAAACAGCGGCTGGTTGGGTTCTTCCTCCCGCAAGGTCTTATAGAGTATCTCGCCCATGAAGAACACCACGGAGGCGCTGACGCTGTTGGTGGAGAGCGTTCTGAACGATTCGGCGGGACGCATCTCTTTGACGTAATTGATGGTGGCGTGAGGGTTGTTATATACCACCATATCCAGATAGGAGAGCGGCTGCAGAAGGTTCTGTTTGACGCGACTGCGTCCCCCTCGCACCCCTTTGACAATATAGGATTTGACCCCCAGCTGGCGAGTGAACACTTTGGCGATGACGCTCGTTTCGGAGTAGTTGGTAGTGTGGAGCACGAGGCCGTGGGTGGACAAGAGACGCATAGTGGTTTCTACCTTATTACGAGCACCTTGGCGACAGAACGCATCTTCCCGTTTTTGTCGGAAGCAAAAACGAAGTAGGTGCCGCTGGCCACAGGGCGTCCGCTGTTGGTGCGCCTGTTCCAGATCGCCTGACCTCCGTTGGCTGTGGTGCTGAACACCACATGACCAGCCACATCGGTGATATGGACAAGGGCGTTGCGGCTGAAACCCTTGATGGCTATCGGCCCATCGTAATCGGGGCGCACCGGATTGGGGAACACATGGACATCGTCGTCGGGATAGGCGTCGGCGTATGTGGCTGTGCCTCTGTACGACTGCAGACCTTTATCGGTGCCGATGAACACCTCGCCGCTTTCCGGCTGCACAGCGACAGCAATGATTTTATCGGAGAAGAGCGGGCTGTTGGCCGCTGTGAAATGAATCAGCTCATCCTGACCGGTGGGCGAGATAAGGTACAAGCCCCCCGAAGCGGTGCCCACCCATTTGCGGTTGGCGCCGTCGACAGCGATGCAGGTGACGCTCTCATAGGCCATTAGATACTCTGCGAACTGGTCGTTGGAGATGGTGATGTTCATCGCCGTTACGGGCGATTTCTCGCCGCTGCCACCGTTTCCGAAGGCGTTGCTGCAGTTGCCCAGCAGCTTGAGTCCTTTGTTGGTGCCTATCCAGAGGTCGCCATCATGATCCTGCACGAGGCAGGTGACCGTCGAGGTCTCCAGTTTGCTGCCGTTGTTGGGGTCGACGTAAGCCATACGGTTCTCCCCATCATGCACGTAGATGCGGTTGGCGCGACCAAAGAACCATTTGTAGCCGCGCACGCTGTCGCAAATCAGCTTGTCCACCTCCGAGCGTCCCGAAGCGGTGCCCACCATAGAGGCGGTATTGAAAGAGGTCCAGGTGCCGTCCTTGCCCAGTTTCACCAGAGCTTCATCCACCAGCGCGTTAAGCATCCACGCGTTGCCTTTGCTGTCGTAGGCCACCGCCCCTGTGAGCAGCGACGAATAGTTGCCGCTGGTGAACGGATGCAGCACACCCGCCGTCGAATTGTTGTCGTAGAGAGCCACCGGCTTGTTGTCGGTGATGTCCACTATACCGCAGCCCCATGCAGCTGCGAGCATCTGCTTCTTGTTTTTGGGGTTGACGGCGACATCCAGCACATCCGAGAAGGCGATGCCGGACGACTGATCCAGCTGCTGCCACTGTTCCTTTTGGAAAGTGTATATGTTGCCTCCCAGATAGGCCTTCTCGTAGGTGGTCAACCTGCCACCCGGACACACCATCATACGGTCTTTATACGGCACCATGCGGTAAACGTTGTCGCTCACAGGGCTGGTAGGCGTCAAGCTGTGGAGCAGCGCCCCCGAAGGGCTTACGGCCACTAGACCGGCCCAATTGTGCGCAATCCAGAGGGTGCCGTCGGTCGCACATACCGCATCGTTCGCCTGCATCTCCAGCCAGTCGACATCGCCGACGGTCAGCATCGGTGCGTATGCGCTGTTGTATACCGTTACCGAATCACGGTAAGAGACCACCACACGGTTGTTGGCGCTCCGCAGCGAACGAATAGCTCCCGACAACCAGGGGAGCGTGCTCTGCTCCACAGGCGTCCCGTTGTGCAGGGA
The DNA here is from genome assembly GCA_902766265.1 of uncultured Bacteroidota bacterium. Lineage (GTDB taxonomy): Bacteria > Bacteroidota > Bacteroidia > Bacteroidales > P3 > Colimorpha. The sequence goes on along the minus strand of CACXCY010000064.1, from coordinate 13,911 downwards.
GAACTTGAATATGCAGCGGCTCCCGTCGCCGTAGTAATCGGCCGACACCAGCAGCGTGGTGCCGTTGAGCTCGATTTGGTCGACAGCCACTCCCCGTAGCAGCGACGAGGTATCGGCGGCCCAGTTGGACGCGATGTTGAGAAAGCGGCTGCTGCGCTGCGCCGTGCGGAGTCCTGTGGCGGTAGCGGCGATGATGACGCTGTCGGTGAACGCAATATCGTTGACGGCAAGATAAGCTCCTCCGGTGCCGATATAGTAGGTCTCCGCTATCTCGCGACGTTCCAAATCGACGACGACGATGCCGAAGGTGCACGCCAGATAGGCCTTATGGTTCTGGAAGCGGATATTCCGGATGCCTTTGTCGCCGCTGATGGAGCTGCGTTTGATGTCGGATATGTTGTACACCTTGTCGTCGTATACCACATCGACGTTGGCGTTGTTGTAGGCAACCACCAGATAGCGCGAAACGGGGTCGTAAGCAACCGTGCTGATGCCCACATCGCTCAATCCGTCCACCTTGCTCATGCGCGACAGCGTCTGCTCCTGCCGGTCGTAATGGAAGAGCCCCTTGTCGGCGGTACCGTAGACACGCTTGTCCGCAAGACACACCTTGTGGAGCGACCCATACGCCAAATGGTCGCGCCACTGGCCTATAGCCACCTGCGACGATGCGGCCAGCGACCACCCCAGGAACGTGAGCAAAAAGACGGAATATTTGACGAACGACCGCATATCACCTATCCGTTACTGTTTCTTCCGCAGAAAGATATACTGGTACACTATGGCCAGCAACCCCGTGACCACCGTGCTGCACACGGTAGACATCAGGACGCGCCAGAGGTCGCGGAAATCGAAAAACTCCAGCAGGAAGAAAGCGAAATTGTAGATGAACAGCAGCAGCAACAGATAGAACAGGAACTGCTGGAAAGGTACCGTATAGAAGCAGGGAGTGCTCACCGAGGCCGCCTCTCCACGGGTCAGGATGCGGTCGGCAAAGAGGATGCGGCAGAAAGCCACCAGCGTGCACGCCGCCGCGTGGAACCCAAGCATATTCGAGAATATGTCCATACAGAGTCCCGTAGCAAACGCCAGCAGGAGGAGCACCATTTTGGGCATATTGCCGGGAAGCATGAGGACGAAAAGCACAAAGAGGTACGGACTGACATAACTTCCCAGATAGACGTTGTCGAGCACGAGAATCTGCAGCAACAACAGGAATACGAAGCGGAGTATATTTCTTATTACGAGATTGTTCATGGGAGTTTCCTATTTACTTTGTGGGTCTTGATGGGTGGCCTGCATCAGGGCATCCTGTTCCGCTTTGAAGTGGTTGTCGACAACATACACATGCGCCAGATTGACAAAGTCGGTCGCGAGACGCACCTTGATACGGTAGAATCCGCTGCCCTCTTCGGAGGATGCATCCTCGATATAACCCACCGGGATGTTCTTGGGGAAGTCGTTGGCGAAGCCGCTGGTCACGATGGTGTCGCCCTTGTAGAGCTTATAGGTGGTCGGGATGTCCACCACGGTGCCGTATCGGTAATCCTTACCGTCCCAGACGAGCGTTCCTATCAGGTCGGAACGACTGACTTTTACGCTGTTTCGGCTGTCGGGATGCAGCACCGGCATAACTGTGGCGAAGTTGGCTGTCGTGTTGAGCACCACGCCGACAATACCCTGTGGAGAGATGACCGCCATATCGGTTTTCACCCCATGATTGCGCCCCTTGTTAATCATCAGGTAGTTCTTGTCGTGCGTCCACGAGCTCTTGATCACCTGCGCCTCTGTGTAGGTATAGTGGCGCTTGTAGGTGGTGTCGCCCACGGTGAACACGCTGTCGGTATAGGAGATATAGGACGATGCCAGCTGTCGGCGCAACTCGGCGTTTTCGGCCGCCAGATGGTCGTTCTCGGCCTTCAGCCCGAAATAGTCCGACACCGACGATACGCCCTGATAGCACGTTCCTGCGACGCTGTTGCCCCACGACACCAATTTTGAGTTCTGGTAATAGCTGTTCCGCGCCACCAGGATGATGGCTACCACTTCCAGAAGGAAGAAGAGGAACACATAATTGAACCGTTTGATGAAGTCGAATAATGGGCGCATGGGTCGTATTAATGGGTGTTGGTGGGCAATGGGGTATCGTTGGACATAGGGCTATTTCTCCAGGAAAGCAAGGACGCGCTCACGGGTGGCTTCCACAGCCGCCTGCAGGTCGTCGTTGACAATGGTGCAATCGAAACATTTCGACTCGCCCAGCTCCTGTGCCGAACGGGCCAGCCGTTTGCGGATGGACTCCTCGCTGTCGGTACCGCGGCTGCGCAGACGCTGCTCCAGCACCTCGATGCTGGGAGGCATCACGAAGATGGACAGCGCCCTGTCGCCGAAATAGCGCTTGATGTTCTTTCCGCCGTTGACGTCGACATCAAAGATGATAACGTGCCCCTTGTCCCAGATGCGGTCTATCTCGCTCTTGAGCGTACCGTAGCGGAGCCCCGGGTAGACCTCTTCCCACTCCAGAAACTCTCCGGCATCGACACGACGCTGGAACTCCTCCTGCGTCAGGAAGTAATAGTCCACTCCATCGCGCTCTCCTTCGCGGGGGCTGCGGCTGGTGGCGGAGATGGAGAACTCGAAACAATCGTAGTATTGCAACAACTGTTTGATGATGGTGGTTTTGCCACATCCCGACGGAGCGGAGAAGAGTATGACTTTGCGGTTGTCCATAGGGATTAAAACTTACGGTTCAGTATGTTGTAGAAATTCTTGACAGCCACCGAATCCTCGTCCCATTCGTATTGGCTCGACGTATTGGCGACAATCTCCAGGGCCTCTTCGCGAGTGGGGGTAACGTTCAGGGTCATGATGAAGTCGTTGTACGCCTTCATGTTGTTGTGGAACAATTCGCTCATGAAGCTGAACTTGTCGTTGATGTTGATGACGGTGCGCAAGTCGTCCACCTTGTGCTTGCGCGGCTGCACAAAGTCGTCCTCCACCGTGGTCGGCGCGGTGAAGGTGTCGCCCAACATGCGCTGTGCCGCTACGGGCGTATGGGTGGTGTTGGTTTGCTTGAGAATGTCCATCAGCGAGGGCTGCGCTGACGCAGGGCTGGCGGGAGCCGGCTGGGGCTCGGGTGTGGGCTCTGAAGCTGGCTTCGGTGCCGGTTCGGGTTCGGGGATCGGTTGGACAGCTGCGGGTTCCGGCTGCGGCTGGGGCTCAACGGCAGGGGCTGCCTGCGGTATGGGCTGATGCAGCGGCGTGGGCTCCGGTGCGGGCTTCTGCTCGGCCAGACGCTCCGAGAGGGTCTGCTGCGGCTGCACCGTATCGGCGAACGAAGGGGTCGCCTGCTGGCTCTGCAGCTTCTCCCAGATGGTGGCGGGTGCTGCGGGCTCGTCGGCAAAGAGGGTGTCGTTGGGCATATCGGACACCTGCTCCACCGTGGGCATAGCCGGGCTGGGGGTCGCCATCTCGCTCTGATCCTCGGCAAACAGCGTCGGCTCTTCTGCCGGCTCCGCTGGGACGGGCGCGGGCTCGACAACAGGGGCCGCTTCCACTACCGGCTGTGGCTCCGGTTCGGGCTCGGGGACTGGTTCAGGCATCGGTTCCGGTTCGGGCTCAAGGACCACAGATGTCTCCTCAGGGGCTGACGGCGTCTCCTCCTGGACGGGGAGTATCGGAACCACAGGGACCACGACTTCCTCCTTGAGCGGCTCTGCGGCGGGCTCCTGGGGCGCTGCGGGCTCCGGAATAGCTGCGGCAACGGAGACGTTGAGTTGCAACACGGCCTCGTACAGGCGACGCAACTCCTCCAATGCCATATCAATCTCTATCTGCGGCACAGGATTGCCACCCTTATCCAACCGGTGTATAGCGGCTGCACATTTCTCCAATCGTTCGTTCAAACTCATAATAGCAGATTACTTATTCGTTTCTGTTTATAATTGACCGTTCCGCAGTCGGGCGAAATTCGACTTACGAAGCTGATTCTAAACTTAATAATAACACTTACCGCGCCAATAACGCAAGGGTAAAATTACACCAATAATCACTATCGCCACACGAAAAACAGAGAAAGTTTTCCTCAATGGCGGTTGATAACTACGGAACTTTCCCCAGCCCTACCCCAAGCGCCTCGCCCGCAGGCGACTCCGAGCGAAACAAACTCACGCGAACCTTGGGAAAAGAAACGCCGAAGCAAGTCCGATGTAACTCCGATGTAAGTCCGATGTAAAGCCCCCGACCCCTAAAGGGGCAGCCCCCCCTCCGGGAGAATGTGAAACGTGAAATGTGAAATGCAAACGTTCCGCTTTACGCGCGTTATATATAATAATGTATAATTATTATATTATTATATTATAAAAAGAAAATCCTTAGGGGGTCGCTTACATTCGCATTTCACGTTTCACATTCTACATTCTCCCCCCTAAAGTATACTGGGCCAAGATAATTCCATTTTTTTTGTACCTTTGCACTTTGAAAATACCATTATTGCCAATAAAGCAAACGAGTAAAACAAAATATTATGGCACAGCTGTATACAATAAAATGTCCCAAATGCGGGGAGGTCTTCAAGGTTGAAAAAGGCGTCCTCATGAGTTGGGATTTCACCAAACCTATTCCGGAAGATCTGCTCGAAGAAACACCCTTCGAGTGCCCCATCTGCAAACACAAAATGTGCGTCCTTGATGACGGTTTCAATGAAAATGTGGTGGAAGTGATGTGTGTTGATTAATATAAAAGTCCCCTGCCCTAACAGGGCGAAATCATCCCTATTGGGGGACAATGGCTTAACATCGAGTTAGGCATATATTCCTATCTTTATTTTCCGGCGTCGGAAAACGGTTGTATCTTTGCAGCAGAAAACGGAACGCGACCGTGGGGGTGCAACCTTTCGCAAGTGCCTAACTTCCAAAGTGCCGCCCGCCCTGTTTCGCATTCCGCACGACCCACAAACAACAAAAAACATTTCAAAAAAAATCGTACCTTTGACAATCGTTCATTCTTACAGGATTATAACAAACAAATTAAACATCAATATTTTATACACATGAAGAGAGTTAAACTTATTGTCAGTTTTATCGCCGTCCTGCTTGTGACCGCCGCTTGCTTTGCACAAAAGAAGTACAGCTACAAGACCTACCCCAACGACCCGATGCAGGTGAGGGAATACACCCTGGACAACGGGTTGAAAGTATTCATGAGTGTGTACAAGGACGCTCCCAAGGTGCAGACCTACATCGCGGTGCGTGCCGGCTCGAAGAACGACCCTCACGAGACCACCGGTCTGGCTCACTATCTGGAGCACATGATGTTCAAGGGCACCCAACGCCTCGGTACGCTGGATTGGGAGAAGGAACAGGTGCTTATCCAGAAGATTGAGGACCTCTTTGAGGCCTACCGCATGTTCGACGACCAGCAGACCCGCAGCGCCATATACCACAAAATCGACAGTCTCTCGTACGAGGCCTCCAAACTGGCCGTCGCCAACGAATACGACAAGGCCATGAGCGCCATCGGCTCGTCGGGCACCAACGCTTTCACGAGCAACGACTACACCATGTATGTGGAGAATATACCGAGCAACCAGATTGAGAACTGGTGCGAGATACAGGCCGACCGTTTCCGTCACCTCGTGCTGCGCCTGTTCCACACCGAGCTGGAGACTATCTATGAGGAGAAGAACATGAGTTTGACCAAGGACAACCGCAAGGCCAACGAAGCCATGCTGGCAGCCCTCTTCCCCCACCACCCCTACGGCACGCAGACCACCCTCGGCGAACAGGAGCACCTGAAAAACCCGTCGATGCGCAACATCCGCAACTTCGTGGCCCAGTACTACGTCCCCAACAACATCTGCATCGCTATGTCGGGCGATTTCGACCCTGACGAGGCCATCCGCATCATCGACAAATACTGGGGCGACATGAAACCGGGCAACGTCCCTGTGTTCACAAAGACTCCCGAAGCTCCCATCACCACCCCGATTGTGAAGACCATCAGCGGTCTCGACCCGGCCAACACCATCATCGCCTATCGCGTCAACGCCGGCAACGGCAGCCGCGAGTTTATGCTCGCCAACCTGCTGGAGAGTGTGCTCAACAACGGCAAATGCGGTCTCATCGACATCAACCTCAACCAGCAGCAGAAGAGCTTGGGTGCCTATTCGGGACTCTATGGGCTGAACGACTACGGTGTGTTCATGCTGGGCGGACGTCCCGGTCCCGGACAAGGGCTCGAAGACCTGCAGAAGCTCCTTTTCGAACAGATAGACCTCGTGAAACAGGGCAAGTTCGAGGACTGGATGCTGGAGGCCGCCATCAACAACATGAAACTCTCCATCATGAAACGCGCCGAGAGCAACAACAGCCGCGCCAGCCAGATGGCCTACGCCTTTGTGGAACACCAGAACTGGGGCGACGTCTGCAACGAAATCAACGAACTGGGCAAAATTACCAAACAGGACATCGTCAACTTTGCCAACCAGATATTCCACGACAACAACTATGTCATCATCAACAAGGTGCAGGGAACTCCCGAACCTGTGATGAAGGTGGCAAAACCGCCTATCACCCCCATTGAGGTGAGCCGCGATGCTGAGAGCGAATTCCTTAAGGAAATCAAAGCCCGCCAAGTGAAACCCATCGAACCCGTATTTGTTGACTACAGTAAAGACCTCCAGAAAAGCAAGCTGTCCAACGGCGCAGAGGTGCTGTATGTGAAGAACGTGGAGAACAACACCTTCAACCTCGACTACTACTTCGATTTCGGCTACCGTGCCGACAAAACCATCGACCTGGCCGCCGACCTGCTGCCCTATCTCAACACCAGCAAGCACACCGCCGAACAGATGAAAGCGGAGTTCTACAAACTGGCCTGCAACTACAATGTCAGCGTGGGCAACGAGAATATCAGCATCAGCATCAGCGGTATCAGCGAGAATATGGAGAAGGCAATGGCTCTGGTCGAGGAGATACTCACCGACATCCAACCCAACGACGAAGCCCTTGCACGCCTGGTGGCCCGCATCATCAAAAGCCGCACCGACGGCAAAGGCAACCAGCAGACCCGCTTCCGCGCGCTGGCCAACTACGGCATGTATGGCGAGGACAGCCCCACCAAGGATGTGCTGAGCGACGCACAACTCCAATCCTACACCTCCCAGCAGCTGGTCGATGCCCTGAAGGGTCTCTGCAACTACAGCCACAAGATTCTCTACTACGGCCCCGAAAGCATGGAGACGGTGAAATCCATCGTCGGCCGCAGCCACCAGATGCCCAAGAAATGGGCTAAAGCTCCCGCCAACAAGAAACTCGTGCCGCAAGCGGTGAACGGCAACACCGTGCTGTTCTGCGACTACGACGCCAACCAAACCTACCTCCGCGAGTACAACCGCAGCGCCAAATTCAACGTCAAGATGCTGCCCGCTATGAGGATCTACAACGAATACTTCGGTGGCAGCATGAACGCTATCGTGTTCCAGGAGATGCGCGAGAAACGAAGCTTGGCCTACAGCGCCCAGTCGTCCTACTCCATGCCTGGCGAGAAAGACGGCTATTTCACCAACCACTCCATCATCGCCACCCAGAACGACAAGCTGATTGACGCTCTCAACGCTTTTGACGGACTGTTTGAGGATATGCCTGTGGCGGAAGCCAACTTCACGCTGGCCAAGAGCTCCATCATCTCCAACATCCGCACCGCCCGCACCACCAAGCGCAGCATCATCTTCAGCTATCTGAACTATCAGAAGATGGGCTACAAGGAGCTCCCCAACAAGACTGCTTTCGAGATGATGCCCTCGATGACGATGCAGGATGTCATCGACTTCAACCACAAGTACATCAAAGGTCAGAACAAGACCTATATGGTGCTCGGCAAGGAGAGCGACATGGACTTCAACGCCCTGGGCAAATTCGGCAAAGTGAAAAAAGTGACGCTGGACGACATCTTTGGATACTAATCAGACAACAGAACGAGAACAAGCAAGGCCCAAAAACCTTGCTTGTTCTATTAAGGATACCTAATGAGACTCAAAGGCACAAGCATATTCGACACTTCACAGGGCAGCGGCAACCGGTGGCTTCTCTATGGTTTTGCTGCAACTGTCGTCCTCAGCTTGCTGCCGTTCTTCAAGGTGGGGTTCACCACCAGCGACGACCTGCAGTATTTTGTCACCGCCCAGCAATCGTGGCAATACTGGCTTATGGACCATAGGGCTTACGCCGAAGGACAGGGGCGTTTCTATTTTCTCATCACCAAGTTTTTCTATTATGTACCCTATCTCGCCGACAACTTCTTGGTGGCAAAGCTGATACAATACGCAACTTTGCTGGGCTGCTACCTGATGTTGGGCTACATTGTCTCCCGAATAGTCCGTTCACGCACCATTGGGATAATGACCTTCCTGCTATTGATATTCAACACCGTTGTTACGCGAATGGTCTATTTTATTGCGATAACGGCTTATCCTTTCTATTTTACTTTCAGCTTCCTGATATTCCTGTACGGCGTTTTGCTGATGGTGAACCACTACCAGCGGGGCAGCAAGCGGAATCTGATGTGGGCGGGGGTACTTTTCTTTATCGCAGCGCTTTTCTACGAGAATTATGTTGTCTTCACCCTATTGTGTGCGCTCTATGTCTTTTTGAGACACCTGCGTCGCGATGGGATTACCCGAATGTGGAGCAATGCCAGCTTGTGGCGCGAAGCGGCTCCCCTGCTCCTTTCTGTGGTGGTCTATACCGCCATCTATGTGGGCTACCGCCATTGGCTGACGGCCACGATGCCAGATACGGTATCCTACAATGGAGCACAACTGGCCAATGGGGGAAACTTCAGCTTGGACAAGTTCTTCAAGGTTGTAACCCATCTTACATTGGTGGCATTACCTGGACAGAGCTACTTCCAGAACAAGTCGATTATCGCAGAGAACTCGCTGTTGCTAAAAGGCTTGAACAACAACACCCTCTACCTGCTGACCCACTCGTCGGCCATTGTGATGATCAATGCGCTGCTGCAATGCATCCTTTTTGCGGTACTGTGCCGACGAATAGATGTACGGAAACACTCGTGGCGTAAGCTATTGGCAGTGTTGGCGGGTGCGGTGGTTTTCGCTTTCAGCGCCAATGTGCTGGTGGCCGTTACGCCCAAATACCAAGAATGGTCCGATTGGCTACGAGGTTATGTGACGTCGTTCTACTCCTATTTCGGGGTGGCGCTTGCGATTTCCATCCTGGTGGTACTGACTTTGAAACTAGTTTCAAATCCACGATGGAACAAACTGCTGCGCGGCTTTTGGGCGGTTCTTGCTTTCTTATTTGCCGTCATCATAGGTACAAGCAACGAGCATCTTTCGCGCGAATGGCAACGAAGCCAGAACCGTTTTGTTGTCATCGACGAAATGGCGCGAGAGGGCTTCTTCGACACATTGCCCGACAATGCGCTTCTTTACACCTTTCCGCTCCGCAACACTTCGCCATCAGCCGGCTACATCTGTGAGAGCAACAACAATCTTGAAAACTACATCAACCTTCGCGCTGGCCGCAAGTTCCGCTACGCTTCCGATTCCGTTACACTAAACCAAAAAAGAGCAGAATCACCTTCGTCTCCTTGTTACGTTTTAGGTGCACGAGAGACGAAGAAAGCCAACGAATTGCTTGTATCGGTGGCCGACAGCACCGAAGCCACCTGCTTCTATTTGTCGCCGACCAAAAGTTTCAACCTGTTCTACAAAGACGGAGATATGTGGCGTAAAGAGAAAGTAACGGCGAACAACAGGCACCGCAAGGTGACGCAGGTGCGTATTGAAGGCGCCGCAGTGGACCCTGAGTCTTTTTATATAAGCAACATGATGGAGAACGGCTAATATGGACAGAAAAAGTACACTGCTAATCACATTACTTGCAATTCTTATGTCCGGATGCAACCATTCAGACAATAGTACACTATACGACGACACGCTGCCGCCAATCACCGAATGCTATGTGGGACTGCAAAACGGGCATTTTGTCCTTAACGGCGAGTGCTGGTTCCCCATAATGCTCAACTACAAGGCATTTATCGACAACGACCGCGTCATTCCGGCACCCTACTATACGGGGACAGACATCCGTGAGCATTTCGACACTATCGCCAGCTGGGGATTCAATGCCGTGAGGGTGTGTCTGGATGTGATAGGCGAAGGAGACAGTACTGCCAAATTCGTTGCCACACGCCGAATGGTGCAGCAAGCCGACAGCGCCGGTCTCCGAGTGATGCTGCTTATCAGAACGCCGCTCGACCCCTACTGGCAGAGCTACACAAAAGGGCTTCTCCGCCATCTTGCCGACCTTCCGGCGCTGTGGGCATACGACTTTATGAACGAGCCGCTCTATTTCGACCCCGTGCCCGACCGCAAGAAGGCCGACGCTGTGCGTCTTGTGTCCGAATGGCGCCACTGGGCACGCACCTACGCACCGCATCAACTCTTCACCATCGCTACCGCAGAACCTATCGAGGTGTTTGAATGGGATCCCTCCATGTTGCTAGTCGACTTTATCGAGATGCATACCTACCACCCTTTGCGGGTGCAGAGCGAGATGTGGTGGTACAGCCACTACACGGGTAAACCCTGGATAGTGGGGGAGACAGGACTGCCTGCCGACGGCCATTCGGTGTCCTATGCCGAACAGGCAAAATTCATGTGTGAGACCTACCGTTACGCCAGAATCCAGGGGGCTATCGGCTATGGTTGGTGGGAATTTCAAGACTTCCCCGACGGAGTGAATTACGAAGCACAATACACAGGGCTGCGCGACAACAACGGTAAGCGAAAACCTGCCGCCAACGTTTCCAACCTCCTGCGGGGCATGTGTTTTGGGGTGGCTGTTGAGGCCGACAGGATGCCCCCCGTCAACTACCACAATATGCTGGCTTATCAGAATCTGGCCGTTACCGGCTGCATCGTGGACAGTGACGGTAGAAGCATCGAAGGAGCCGTTATCCGCGGATGGAACACCGATTGGAGCGTAGGGGTGAACACCTATAGCGACAGTAGTGGCCGCTTCCGCCTGGTGACTAACGACATCTGCACCCATTTCGAGATAAGTGCTCCGGGCTACTGCACGGTGAAGTTCGACAAGCGTCTCCCCTATCCCGCCGACCTGAACCTTGCTGACCGCACACGCGAATACCAACAGATTCCTCTCACCGGATGGGGCTCCAAGGGCGACATACTGCCCACTCATCCCAAACAATTCGGGGCTCCCACTGCTGTGGAAGCCCCGATGGGTAGCATTGCACTGAAACGACTTTAGAAGATATCCTTGATGGTTTGTTTCTGTCCATTGACAATGAAACTGTCGCCTACCTTGTGCTCCTTCATCGCCAAATAGATGGGCGTCTGGGCACTGATAGCATACCACTCCTCCGGTGCTTGCGGGCCACCGGTGTCACCTTCTGATGTGACTTGAAACTTGCCGGCGCCGATGCTCAGAAAGAACTTCTGACGGTCGGTGACCACGCAAGAACCGTGCTCCACAATGTCGTGAGGCGGTTGTTTGAGCAGGTCCTGCAGACAGCGTATACCCGCCAATGCGTTGCTGTACTGTTTGGCGTACATATCACGGCTACGCATCATCTTCGTGCGGTACGAGTCGTAACGGTCCACATTGGCGCCGTATTCGTTGCTCTGCTGTTGTGCGGAGTCCATCTCCTCCTTGGCCGTAGTAGCAATATGCTCCTGCTGTTGGATGCAGGAGCATATCACTTGTTGGCGACGTTCTTCGCGTGTCATATTCTATATCGTCTGGCTATCCTGACGGTTCTGTATTATTTGATTCTGCCGGGATATACCTTGAGGGCCTCTTCGAGACACTTCACAGCGTGCTTGAGGTCTTCGATGCAGAGACAATAGGTGATGCGTGCCTGGTGACGGCCGTCTTCGGGATTCACATAGAAACCGGTAGCGGGAGCCATCATCACGGTCTCACCATTGTAGTTGAAGTCTGTAAGCAGCCATTTGCAGAACTTGTCGCTGTCGTCGACGGGCAATTCCACAACGGTGTAGAATGCACCCTTGGGATTCGGGCAGAAGCATCCGGGAATCTTGTTGATACCTTCGACAATGACGTTGCGACGGGCCACATACTCTTTCTGGACGGCGTCGAAATACTCCTGCGGGGTATCGACAGCAGCTTCGCCGAAAATCTGACCGAAGCTCGGTGGGGAGAGACGTGCCTGTGCCAGACGCATGGCGATGCTGTACACCTCTTCGTTCTTGGTGACCATGCATCCCACACGGGCGCCGCAGGCGCTGTAGCGCTTGGAGACAGAGTCGAACAGAACCACGTTCTTCTCCAATCCGGGAAGCTGCATCACGCTGAAATGCTCGTGACCGTCATAGCAGAACTCGCGGTAGACCTCGTCGGCAAACAGGAAGAGGTCGTGTTTCTTCACAATCTCAGCCACCTTCATCAGTTCCTCCTTGGTGTAGAGGTAGCCGGTGGGGTTGTTGGGGTTGCATATCATGATGGCGCGGGTGCGCGGGGTGATGGCTTTCTCAAACTCCTCGATGGGAGGCAGAGCGAAACCGCTGTGGATGTCGCTGGGGATGGTCTTGATGGTAGCGTCGCACAGCTTGGCAAAGGTGTTATAGTTGGTGTAATACGGCTCGGGGATGATGATTTCGTCGCCGGGGTTGAGGCAGACGGTGAAAGCGAACTGGAGGGCCTCGCTGCCACCGGTGGTGACGATAATCTGGTTCTCATTGATATGGATGTCGTGACGGCTGTAGTATTCCACCAGTTTCTTACGGTACGACATATTGCCGGCCGAGTGGCTGTAGGCGAGCACGCCGATTTCGGTCTCCGCCAGAGTCTTCAGAGCACCCTTGGGGGTCTCGATGTCGGGCTGGCCGATGTTGAGGTGGTAGACGTGGATGCCGCGTGCTTTGGCTTCGTCGGAGAAGGGCACGAGTTTGCGGATAGCCGACTGGGGCAGTTCCTGACCTTTTTTAGATATTTGGGGCATAGGTAATAATTATTTATAAGATACTTTTTAGTTACACTACTCTAAAATTAAGCAAATTGAGAGCCGATAGCGTTCGGCTCTCAATTGTTCATCAAAAAAACCGGGTGACGGATGACTTATTCGGTGGGAGCCACCACGTTGCCCTTAATCTTCAGCACCACGCGGGCGTTGTCAACAGCGTTGGAAGTGACGGTGATTGTCTTGGTGAAACCGCCCACGTTGTTGGTGTTGTAGCGGACGCTGATAGTGCCGGTCTGGCCAGGCATGACGGGGTCCTTGGTCCACGAGGGGGTGGTGCAGCCGCAGCTGGCGCGCACGTTGGAGAGAATCAGTGGTTCGGTACCGTCGTTGGTAAAGGTAAACTCGCAATTGCCGTCGCCGCCCTTCTGAATCTGGCCATAGTTGTGCTCAATCTTGGCAAAATGAATTTTCGGTCCGTTAGCGGGAACCTGGTTGACGTCCTGGGCCTTTACTGCGCCCGTGGCAAATGCTGCCAGCAGGGCTAATAAAAACAGTTTCTTCATGGTTTTGTGTTTTAAACTATTCTGCTTTATGGATATTGTTTCGTTTTTCGGATTAGTACCTGCTCTCCATTCTAAATTGCAAAAGTACTATTTTTTTATGATAGGTAACACCAAAGCTGTTTTTTTATTGTATGTTTAATATTTTTTTTGCCACCTTTTCGGGTCTGATGCAACTCTGATGTAACTCTGACTTGGGTCTGACCCGGGGAGCGAGCCAGCCAATTGTCCTGAATCACCCGATAATTCGGCACAGAAAACCATGCTGCCTTCGAGCCACCTGCCGACGGACACCTTTCCTCTATGCCCCCTTCTCTTGGTTAACTCTTAGTTGACTCTTAGTTAACTCTTAGTTGACTCTTAGTTTAGTCTTAGTTTA
>CACXCY010000063.1 GCA_902766265.1 uncultured Bacteroidota bacterium | reverse complement strand
TGTCATGGGTGCCTTGCTTCTGGGTGATTTTGAGGATTGTGACGAGGATGAAGAGCAATATAAGCCCGCCTTCGACATTGACGCACTCTGTCCGACACCCAAACTGGGAGAGGTGAAGGCGTACATGGAGTGGGTGTTGAGAGGAAAAAAATCAAAAGGTGACGAGTAGCGTCGGCTGTGGACACAGATATCTGTGGTTGACAACCGAAAACAGTCTATAGTTATTAACCCGTCAACCGAATTCAGTCGCAAGTCACAAAAGTGACAACCTAAATCAGCAAACCACAAGCAAACCACACTTGGATAGTATTTGGCAAGGACTTGGCAAGGATATGGCAAGGACTTGCCAAGGACTTGGCAAGCTCATGGGCTTGCCATATACTTGCCAAGGACTATGGAACCATTTGGCAATGACTTTTCAAGGGTATGGCAAGCACTTGCCAAGAGTATGTCTGTAGGGGAGCTTGTCCGAAAGTGTCGATGCACTCTTGCACCCACTATTGTGCTGGGCGCAGTAGTGGTGTGAATTATTTGTCGTCGTGTGTGTTATGCGAGTTTGTATACCTTTCCAGGGAGGCATTTGCAGATGCCCTTGAGTTCCAGCCCCAACAGTTCGGTGGCTATCTTGGGCAGGGGCAGGTCGCAGAAATGGGCCATCTCCTCTATGGGCATCGGTCCTTGGGCTGACAGGATGTTGTAGATGGTTGTCTGGTCGCCGGTGAGGTCGAGGACGAGGTGCTGTTGGCGGGCGGCCGGCGACGCCTTTCGCTCCCATCCCATGATGGCAAACAGCTCGTCGCTGTCCTGCACCAGCGTGGCTTTTCCGTTGCTGATAATGCGGTTGCACCCTTCCGAATATTTGTCGCCCACACGTCCTGGAAAGGCCAGCACGTCGCGATGATACCCATTGGCCAGGTTGGCGGTGATAAGGGCTCCGCCTTTGACGCCGGCTTCCACCACGACCACTGCGTCGCTCAGGGCGGCGATAATGCGGTTGCGGGCGGGGAAATAGGAGGGATGTATGGCTGTGCGGCTCGGATATTCGGTGATGAGACCTCCGTTGCTGCTGGCCATTTCCTTGGCGAGAGAACGGTTCTGAGGGGGATAGAGCGTGTCCAGACCGTGGGCCACCACGCCTACCGTGGGCAATCCGAACTCCCGTGCCGCTTTGTGGCTGGCGGTGTCGATGCCGTAGGCCAATCCGCTTACCACCAATATGCCTTCCTGCTGCAGTCCTTTCACTAGGCGCAGGGTCATCTCTTTGCCGTATTCGGTGGCGCGACGGGTGCCCACGATGGACACCACTTTCTGGGCGTTCAGGTCGGCGTCGCCTATGTAGTAGAGCAGGGGAGGCGTGTCCTCGCAGTCGGGCCGGTTGAGCCGTTGCGGATAGTTGGCATCGGTGAACCAGAGTATTTTGATGTGGTGTTTCTCCGCAAAAGCCAGCTCTTCTTCGGCGCGGGCAAAGGTGGTCTTGTGCTCAATGGCATCGATGATGTCCGTATGGTTGCCGAAAATCTGCACCAGGTCGCTGTGTTTGAGTTCGAACACCTTCTCGGCGCTGCCGGTGATGTCGATCAGCTGACGCAAACTTTTGCATCCTACTTTGGGAATGAATGTTAGGGCTAATTTCTCAAGCATGGCGGCGGGTTGTTAATGGGAATCTGCGGCTGTCGTCGTTGCAGTAGGTGTCGGCAATGAGTGCCATCATGGAATACGACCCTTCCAGGCGTTTCTGCCATTCGTCGCGGGGACACCATTCGGCTGTGCTTATGCCCTCTTCCTCTTGTGGGACAATGGGATTCTTGCCGCTGTCCTGCATCTCGAACCAGGAGGTCTGTTTGAGGTGCCAGCCGCCGTAGAGGTCATATATGTGGTAGGTCTTGATGACGAGGCACCCTTCCGATGCGATGGAGAGCCCTGTCTCTTCGGTCACCTCGCGAATGGCGGCTTGTCGCAGCGTCTCTCCCTGCTCGACTTTTCCTTTGGCCATATCCCAGTGGCCGTTACGGTTGATGAGCAGTATTCGGTCGTCGGGGGTAGCGGTGGCTTCCGTTGGCGTTTCGGTGTTTTGTCCGGCATTTGAAGGTGATGGTGCACAGTGTACGATGCCGCCGGCTGCCTTTATATATATGTAGTGCGACATCATATATTCCACTATGCGGCGCATATCCTGTCGACACCACACCCACACGTTGCACCGGTTGTCGGTCAGTTCGTGTAGGCAGTTCTCCACCGAGCTGTCGTCCATGATTTTATAGCCCGTGGGCACAATGTCTGTATCTGGCTTCGAACGGCTGTCGCTGAAGATGATGGACCAGTACTGGTAGGCGATAATCCACTGTTGCATATTCCTGGAAATGGCCGATTGCTATATCGGCATCTATGGATGGTTGTTTCTCAATTCTTTGTTGATGGAATAACGAGGGTTGTTTATAAATATTTTTTGCCGTACCGTTTTTTCTTCGTACTTTTGCAACATGAAAAATCTGAATGAGACAGCTGCACGTACCGCCAAGTTTCTCCTGCAAGTCAAAGCGGTAAAGCTTAACAACGACCATCCGTTTACTTGGGCATCGGGTCGGAAATCGCCTATCTATTGCGACAATCGCGTCACTCTTTCTTATCCGGAGATACGCACCTTTATCCGCCAACGTTTTGTTGACATCATCAACGAGAACTTTGGCGAGGTGGACGTCATTGCCGGTGTTGCCACAGGTGGTATCGCCCAGGGGGCATTGGTGGCACAGGAGTTGGGCAAACCTTTCGTCTATGTCCGTTCGGAAGAGAAGAAGCACGGTCTCACCAATCAGATTGAGGGTGAGGTTCATGAAGGTCAGGTGGTTGTGGTGATTGAAGACCTCGTCTCCACGGGCAAGAGCAGTCTTATCGCTGTCCACGCGCTGCGTGAGAAGGGCTGC
>CACXCY010000062.1 GCA_902766265.1 uncultured Bacteroidota bacterium | reverse complement strand
GTCAATGCCTTCATCCGTGTAGGCCACCGTCAGATAGTCGACGTGATTGTACTGAAGCGCATTGGCTATCTCCACCTTGCCTGCACCGTAGGATGCCGCTTTTACCATAGCCATCAGTTTGGTGGTGGGTTTGATACGGGAACGGTAAAAATTCAGGTTACGAACCAAAGCGTCCAAGTTCACCTCCATAATCGTTTCGTGCGTCTTACGCTGTAGCACCTTGGCAATATTTTCGAAGCGGAATACACGCGCTCCTTTCAGCAAGATGGTCTCGCTCTGGAAGTTTGAAAAGGGATATTGACGAATAAAATCCTCAGTGGAGGGATAGAAGGCAGCTTCGATATCCTCAAACTGGTCCTTATTGCGCATCAATCCCTCGCCAATGCCGATAAACTTGCTGATACCTCGCTGGCGTATCAAATTGGCCACTTGATAATAGAGTTCCTGTTCGGCTATGCCTGTCTGAAAAAAGTCGCTCATGATAAGCGTCTTCACGAAATGTTGCCTGTCGTGTTGTATGTAATCAAGAGCTATGGTGAGCGAGTTGACGTCAAGACTGTAGCTATCGTTAATCAGCAAGCAATTGTTAATGCCTTCGTCCATTTCCATACGCATGGCCACCGGCAACAGACGGGCACAACGCTCGGCTATGGTATCCATGTCATAGCCCATATAGATCATGAACGTAATGCAATGCATGGCGTTCTCTATGGAGGCCCCGTCAATAAATGGGATGGTAATCTCGCAGTTCTGCTCCTTGTAGGCAATGCGTAACGTGCTGCTACGCTCATTGTCCACCGTCTCAAGCAGACGCACCTGGCACTCATCCGTAGAACCCCAGACGAAACGTTTAAGATTGCGGAAGCTCTCTTTCTCCGACACCACAGAGTGAATATCCCTATGGTCGGCACAATAGATGACAACCTCGCATCTCGTAAAGAGCAGCAACTTCTCAGCTATTTTCTGATAACGGGTCAAGAAATTCTCATCGTGGGCTTGCCCGATATTGGTAAAGATGCCTATCGTGGGCTGGATGACATTACGCAGATTGTCCATCTCTCCCGTCTCGGAGATACCTGCCTCAAAGATGGCAAGATTGTGGTTGCTATTCATCTGCCACACCGACAGAGGAACGCCTATCTGCGAGTTGTAGCTCTTCGGACTACTCACTTCATTGTAATCAGGCGAGACCAACTGCACCAGCCAATCCTTGACAATGGTCTTGCCGTTGCTTCCCGTAATGCCGACAACAGGGATGTCGAATTGTTCCCGTTTCCATGCAGCCAACAACTGCAATGACCGTACCACATCCTTCACATACCAGAAATTGGCGCCGTTCAGAAACTGAAACTGCGCAATCTGTCCTTCGTCGGTGTCGTCAGCAATGACGAAATTACGCACTCCCTTGTCATAGAGATCCGAAACATATCGGCAACCTGTGTTGCGCTTGGAAGGGATGGCAAAAAACAAGGACTGCTCCGCATCAGTAAGAGAGCGACTGTCCGTAAGCAATCGCGTAATCTCCATCTGTGGAGCCACCACTTTGTTGACAATGGGCTTAATGATGTCAGTTATTTCAGATGCATACATATTTTGTGCTTATTATATCTTGCTATTTATCATTCTTCTTCACCATGACATAGTAACCGATGGGACAATCCAAGCAACGCTTGTTCTTGCAGTATTCGTTGTAGAGCTGGATTCCCGCTTGCGACTGGGATGCATTCCCAATAGACAGACCCGCCTGCTTCCACAAGCGCACAATACGATTGTTCTCTGGCTGCATTTGCGCAAGAATATTGAACGCTTGTTCTTTGTATTGTTGGCTACCATGTTGCACGCCGTATTCAAACAACAGCGGTACCCATGCATTGATAATCAAAATATCGGCAAACGATTTACCCATACTCTTCACTAAAGTTGACGATTCTGTGTCAAAACGATAGTGTGTCTTCCAATATGCTGATGCCTCAAGACTGAAGAATTGCCGAAGTTCATCGGCATCTGGGGTCTCCAGTAGTCGGGAAAACAGTTTGTCGCTCTTGACCACCATATCGGCCAATTGACTGATACGGACTGTTGGAAAATTATTGGGACGCAACCGGAAAAATTTCCACAAGTGTCCCTCTATAGGATTCAGCTGGTAGGCCTTGCTGAGATAACGGTATTCCTTTTGCAACGTCTGTGGATACTCATCATTAAACTCACCCGACAACATCCCTGCCTGCCCGTACAGCAACGCTTCTACACGAAACAGCGAATCCTTAATCTTGGCCATATATCGCTGCGGGGTTGCTTTGGCAAGCATCTCAAAGGCATACGCATTGGTTTTGCCACCTATGTAGCGCGCTATCATCCAGTAGCAGCAAGTTTCCCAATCACCCTTGGAGTCTTCCAGCAGACGACACACATCGGACACCTTACGCTCCAATCGCTCCACGGCCATGCGGTCCATACACGAATGTATCAGCAACGACGGAACCTCTGGAAGATGCAGCGTGCATGGTATCTCGATGGGTAGCGATGGCTGCATCAACGCAGCATATCCCTCCCAGATAGCCGACGGCACCGCATTATGTATATCAAGTGTCGCCACACTCTTGCCGTTTTCCAAACGGATATCGCAGTCGTGGTTATACACCACGTGGAGAATGACGTTGTTGTATGCCTTGTCGTTCGAATGCCGATGCAGATTCCAATCGGACGCCTTAACGTGTATCTCTACATTTCCAGCCCATAATACGCCCGCTACACGCACGCGCGCGTCAATAAAATCCGGGCCGGAGTCCCTGTTGTGCTCTCCGGCGCGTTCGACATAAACAGAGTCCCCCGTCGTTGTCACGAGGTCACCCTGAAGCAGTTTGTGCTTCCACAAATATTGCAGAAACGCCTCTGTCATTAATTGAATATGTCTTTCATTTTATTAAAGAAACCTTTTTCCTGTTTGGTTGGATTGGGTTGGAAATTGGGCATGGTCTTGAGTTGTTCAAGAATGGCTTTCTCTTCTTTTGTCAAACTCTTGGGAACCCAAACGTTGATAGCCACAAGTAAATCTCCTCGGGCATATCCGTTCACATCGGGCAATCCCTTGCCTTTCAGGCGCAATATCTTGCCCGAAGGTGTTCCCGACTCTATTTTTACGCGAGCTTTTCCGTGCAACGTGGGTATCTCGATAGTCGCTCCCATTGCGGCTTCGCTGAATGTAACGTATGCATTATGGAACAAGTTATTATCCTGACGCTCGAAGTTCTCGTTAGGCACCTCTTCCACCAGTATAATGAGATCGCCGGGCACTCCGCCGCGAGGGCCAGCATTACCTTTGCCTGACATACTGAGCTGCATGCCGTCACTGACACCCGCCGGTATATTGATGGTGATAATCTCCTCACTCTTCACGATACCATCACCGTGGCATTCGGGACATTTGTCCTTGATAATCCTGCCTTCACCACCACAATGGGGACAGGTGGTCTGCGTTTGCATCTGTCCCAATATGGTGCGTTGAATCTGCGTCACTACACCCGTGCCGCGACAATGCGGGCACGTTTCGTATGAATTGCTTCGGGCACCCGTGCCGTCACATTGCTTGCAAGGCACGTATTTGTTCACCTTTATCTTCTTTTCGGTGCCACTGTCAATCTCTTCCAATGTCAGCTTAACCTTGATACGCAAGTTAGTGCCCCGCGGCACAGCCCTGCGTCCACCCTGCTGTCTTCCTCCGAATCCGCCAAAGCCACCGAACCCTCCGCGACCGCCGAAGAAATCGCCAAAGATGTCGCCAAACTGCGAGAATATATCATCCATATTCATACCGCCACCGCTAAATCCACCTTGCCCATCCAGACCCGCATGGCCGAATTGGTCGTAACGGGCTTTTTTGTCGGGGTTACTCAGTACATCGTATGCTTCAGCGGCCTCTTTGAATTTCTCTTCTGCCTCTTTGTCGCCGGGATTACGGTCTGGATGGTATTTAAGAGCCAGTTTACGGTAGGCCTTTTTCAAGTCATCGCTCGAGGCGTTTTTGTCAACGCCCAACACTTCATAATAATCTCTTTTTGCCATAATGTCTCCAACTGCGAATTATCTGTTCTTTTATCTGGAGTGCCAATAGCTATTGTCTGTTACCAACATGCTATTGCATGCACAATTATATGGCTACAACTACTTTTGCATAGCGCAGCACCTTGTCGTTTAGAAAGTATCCCTTCTCCACCACGTCGATAACGGTGCCTTTCTGGCTTTCTTCGGCGGCGGGGAACTGGGTGACGGCCTCATGCAGGTTCTCATCAAACTTGGCACCTTTGGCATCGATGGCCTTCAAACCTTTCTGCTGCAGTATCTGCTGCAGCTTATTCAGTATCAACTGCACGCCTTGTCGATGGCTGTCGTCTTCTCCCATTGTCGACAATGCACGTTCCAAATCGTCAAGCACGGGCAGGATGGCTTTGATAACATCCTTGCCGCCATTCAGAATCAAGTCTGCCTTTTCCGCGTTGGTACGTTTGCGGTAGTTCTCATATTCTGAATAGATACGCAGGTATTTGTCATTGACCTCTGCCAATTTTTCACCTAACTCCTGCACTTTCTCTTCTGCCTCGGAGTGCTTGTCGCACTTCTTCTTCCTGTCCTTTTTCGACTCCTGCTTATCCTCTTTCTTGTCTTTATCATCGGCCACGGCACCGTTTTCTGTCTGTGGTGTGGGTTCTTCCTGCACCACTTCTTGTTTTGCTTCTTCTTTAATCTTATCTTCTTGCTGTTCCATATCAATTATGATTTTTCTGCCATATAGACATCAAATTACTTGCCATTGGCACACTTTATGCCACTTTGTCACTTTTTCCGACCATCGGCAATTATTTTTTGAGAAACACTTCGTCACGATTATGAGGTCGCTTGTCGCTTTGCCACTGAAATCCGGGGAGTTGCCGCAGCTCGTCAGGAAGCATCTTCAAGGGATACGTATTCATGTCGGGACTGCCATAGGTAGCCACACGCTGAGGTTTGCGTCCTGAGAAATAAATGCGCATACGTGCGCCAACACCAACATTGACACCCACCAGCAGCTGCGGTTTGTTGCCGTCCTTATCCACAGTGGTGGCCCGTTCATCGTCCTCCGTCACATAATAGACCATCTGCGCACTTCCTATCACGTCGGCATAATTCGGCTCGCCTTTTACAAAATAAATGTCTGTGTTTTTTCCTTTAATCTGGTTGAACTTGTCAGGATCCACCTGCCCAATGGCGAAACTGTTGGAACGCAGCTTGGCCAGTTTTATGCCCTCTTTTTCCAAGAAGAGCACGATGGTGTCAGCCGCACATTGAAAGGAATCGTACCAAAGTATGGGATTTTGGTATAGCGTCAACAGCGAATCATTAACGGCATAAAACGCCG
This sequence comes from uncultured Bacteroidota bacterium, assembly GCA_902766265.1. Classification (GTDB taxonomy): domain Bacteria; phylum Bacteroidota; class Bacteroidia; order Bacteroidales; family P3; genus Colimorpha. The sequence continues at coordinate 4,474 of CACXCY010000062.1, read as the reverse complement.
AATCGCAGAGCCCTTGCACATCCACGCGGAAGATACGCACCCCATAATTGGCGCGCACAGTCTCGAATTCCTGTTTGTCATTATGCGTGGCCACAATGGAGTCGGCATGCATATACAAGGTATCCCCCTGGTCCACGAAGATGACGAGAGCGCTGTCCGTCACAAAGGAAAAACGGCGCGTCTGGTCCGACTCACCGTAGCGCCCCTTGCAGGTGATATCGTTAATGGAATCAAAGATGACCACATTGCCAAAAGCCCTGCCATACTGGACATCCTCATAATAATGCAATGTGTCGCACGTCAGACGTTTATGCCCAGAAGTCACTTGCGACGCCTTCAACGAGAGTGCGTAATGAGTATGCGTATTGTATGATCCACGTTCACTATAAATCGTCGTGGAATCGCTATAGATATGCGTGGGACTCATAAACTCGGCAATGCCGGAGGTGGTATTGTACAGCAATGTATCGGTGACCAGACGCGATGAGGTGTCGCGCAACACCACATCGTTATAGATGTAGAATTCTTTGAGGTCAGAGTTGTAGCGTCCTTCACGACTGTCGAGGGTGTCCTCATGGTCCACCGAATGCCCCCAATGGCTATAATAACCCGTATTGGTATTGCGGTCATACGAAAGGCGGTCGGTCTTCAACACAGTCGCACCGTCGATAAAAACAACGGTATCGCCCCAGATGTCCACAATGCGCGTATTGCCGTTGTAGAACAAGCGGTCTCCGAAAATGGTAGTGGTATCGGTAAGCTCTATCTTGATGCACTTAAAAGCGGTAAAATCGTTCTCTACGGTGTTCAACAGGGCGGAGTCGGCGTATAGCGTCATTCCCTCGTGCGTTGCCTTCACTTTCTTATATAGAATCCACGTATCGGGGAGAGAAGCATCACGCGACCCCATACCCGCCTCGTACTCTATCAGGTGCTGCCCGAATGTCGGTAGCACGGTAGCCAGCAATGATGCGAACAATATTATTATCTTACAATATCTTATCATAGATACTATATATAATATATTATTGCAAAGTTACGTGAAAATATTGGAATATCCGTTTCCCTTCTGGGAAAAATATAAACAAAAAAAACAAGGCCTCCGCTGTGGAGACCTTGCTTTATAATCTTGCCTGTTACGGCAACTTATTTCGTGCGGGGACCGAGGCAGTCCATAGCGCAACGGAAACCGATCCACGAGGTGGACTTGTCCTGGTCGTAGAACCGGCGGGTACCTGCCTGCATCCAGTAGGCGCGGTCGGTCCAGCTGCCACCCTTCACCACGCGCACCTTGTTGCCCATCAGGGAGCTTACAGGGTCAGCGGTGCTACCGGCGGCCACACGACGGTACATCATGTTGGTCACGCTGTCGGGATTGTTCATCAGCGAGGCCTCTTCAGCATCGCCACTGTCCTCCTCGTCGTCGGAAGAGGTAGCAGCCCATTCGCTGATGGCCTGCTTGCTTTCGTAGTCATAGATATTGGAAGCGTAGTCGCCATCCAGATAGTTGATGTTGTCGGCCTGACGGTAGTTGCGACGGTTCAGGTCATCGTCAACATTCTTGTAGATAATGCCGCCGGTGGTATCGTTGATGGCGATTTCCTCGTCAATATAGGTAGCCGTGCGGTACACATTACCACGGAAAGGATCCAGGTCTTCACCTCCCACGGGGTTGGGGTCTTTACGATAGACGTCGAAGCACCATTCGCTGACGTTACCGGCCATGTTATAGAGACCGTAGTCGTTGGGGAAGTACCACTTCACAGGAGCGGTGTAATCCCAACCATCGTTCAAGTTGCCGGCCACGCCCATAGCGTCACCACGGCTGCGCTTGAAGTTGGCCAGGAACTGACCGTAGTATTTCTTGTTAGCGCTACGCACGCTCTGGCCTGCCCACGGGTAGGTCTTGTGCTCGATGATACGCTCGTCATAGGTATTGCCAATCAGACCGAGAGCGGCGAACTCCCATTCGGCCTCTGTAGGCAGACGATAGTGCGGAATCAGGATACCGTCGGTACGACGCACCTGACGGGGTTCTCCACCGGCAGCAGGGTCGAGGTTCTCCAGCTCCGTCTTGGTCTCACCACGATATTGACCAGCCAGATAGACATCGGTCTGGAAAGCGGTCTCGCCACGGAGCTCGGTTTGGTCGAGCACGATGATGCCGGCATCGATAAGTATCTTCTCGTTGACGCGGTCGGTACGCCAGATGCAGAATTTGGATGCCTGCTCCCAGCTCACACCCACCACAGGATAGAGGTCATAGATGGGGCTCTGGAAATAGTAATCCACAAATGCCTCGCGCCAAGCCAGCTTGTCACGCCAGCAGTTGGTATCGGGGTAGATATCGCGCACACGCTCAGGATACTCCTCGCCGTAAGCGCGGGTCATCCAATACACAAACTCACGATAGGAGCGGTTGGTCACCTCGGTCTCATCCATATAGAAAGACGACACGGTGACGGTGTGGGCAGTATTGTTCCACTGGAAACGGGGGTCATCAGCCACGCGGCCCATTGTGAAGGAACCGCCTTCCACAAACACGAGACCCGGTGCCTCGGGCTGTTCGTTGTTGGCCCGCACTTCGAACCCACCCCATTCAGGATCGTTCAGGTTCCACCCTGTCGTGGACGACTGCTGTTTGCTGCACGAGGTCATCACCACGGCAGACAATAACATGATGCATGCGATTCTAAGGTTTTTCATAGTATAATCTTTGATTATTATATTCAAATAACTGATAAATGTTTTCTTTATTGTATTCTTACGCAAAAAGTCGTTCGCAGGTTTCATTTTTCTGCCTTTGCGACGACTTTTCCCTGCCGCCGTTAGAACGACGGGCAGCGGATAGCTTTGACTTTATGCTTGGGCTCTGCACAAGGCAGCATGATACCGAGACTGATTTCATGCGCACCCGAGGTGTTGTTGGCCAACTTGGACACCGTCACGTCATAGCTGTAGCCAATCTTGAAGTAGTCCTGCTGCACGCCGACCATGAAGATGAAAGCATCGGGATTCTCCAAACCGTTGCGGAACCAGCAGCCCACCAAGAAAGGCATCCAGTCAAGATAGATACCATAGTTGAAATAGTGGAATCCTGCCTGATACTGGTATACAACGTTGGGCGAGATGACAGGCGTACCCAGACCCAGAGCCGAGGTACGACGACGCTCTTCCGAGAGGTTGATCAATCCACCGGCATGTCCCGTCAGTTTGATGGGGAGTTTCGTCACGCCGTAGAAGCCGTTGCTGGGTTGCGTGAGGTGGGCAGCCGAGATACCGGCATACCATGCAGGGCCATGTATCAACGCACCTGCATTGAAATCCATATACCACTTGCTGGTACTCTCCGGACGCTGAGCCGACGTCATGTCCGTATAACCGTTCACGGGGTCAATCTGGTCAGGGAAACGGAGGTTGTCCCAGTCAAGACTCTCATTGGTGATACCCGCTTGCAAAGCCGCATTCACATAGATGTCCCTGCCCACCTGGAAACGGAAAGCATACATCACCGAAGCCATGCCGGTGGTCAAAGCACCATGGTCACCTTGGCGGTCGGCCATCAAGATGGCACCCACGCCGCCGTGGAGACCGTCGACATATTGGTCGTATGAAGCCGATATGGTAGTAAAGGCACTCACAAGTGCAGGCCACTGGTTTCTAAAATTCAACGAAACGCGAGGGCAAATCTTGGAACCGGCGAATGCTGGGTTCAGGTATAGCGGATTGGCATAAAACTGGGAGAAGATCACGTCTTGTGCCTTTGCACCCTGTCCTGCGAAAAGCAGAATGGCCGCTACGAGTAGGATTTTCTTTAGTGTTTTCATCATATATTCAAATATAGAATGCGCCTTATTTTGAAAGGCAATATTACGATTTTTTTGTCATATAGAACGCAAAACGAAAAAAAATATTTTCATAAACTTGAAAAATAACACATTGTAGAATGAAAAAACCGACCATTACGGCCTGCATCCGCACATTTTCAGAGTCGAAAATCCCTATTTTGCTCTTTTTTTAGATGACCAACATGACTCACCCGACAAACGAAAAAAGACAAAATCTCCTCGCGATTTTCAGATACCGTTTTGAAGACTTTAGAACATCCACAAGTCACAAAAGTGACAACCTAAATCAGCGAACCACACAGCAAACCACATCCGTCCCCCAATAGCCACCCACCAGCAAGATACTGTCAACCTACTGGCAAGATTCTGGCAACATACTATTCACCTACTAGTACCCCTAGAGCTACCCTAGAGTTTGGCTAGAATTACCCTAGAATTACCCTAGAGTTATATCGGAGTTGGTACGGACCTGGTACGGACCTGGTACGGGGTTGGTAGAGTCCTATCAAGAGTAGAGATTTGCCGAAACATCGGCGCAGCCACACGCGGACGCCTCATCTTGCAACATTTGGCAAAAGCCCTCGAAACACACCCTAACAACGCCACGTTTTCGCCCATAGTATACC
>CACXCY010000061.1 GCA_902766265.1 uncultured Bacteroidota bacterium | reverse complement strand
TTTCTCTTAGTTTGTCTTAGTTTTGTCTTAGTTTCTCTTAGTTTAATACCCAAAATACCTGGACGAGATTTACAAGGATACCCTTGATAGGATGCCAAAGAGAACTCCCCTGCCAGTGTGCCATAGACAAAAACGGGACGTGCCTGCAAAAGTTATCATCTTCCAACTAACTCAAAACAAACCGGTTGCAGAAATTGTTGTTACTTAAATCCCGCGCACGACTATTCTGCAAGCAGAAAAGATGTAATTTTGCAAACCACATTTTGCGGACAGTGTGCCGTCGACGCTTGCCACCATCAACCTGACACCATCCCTGCCACACACATTCCGCAACGTGGCAGTAACTCTGCACAACTAACACAATGAAAGACCAGAATTCGCCCTTGATGCGGCAATATGCCGAGATGAAGAAACAGTTTCCCGACGCGATGATGCTGTTCCGTGTGGGCGACTTCTACGAGACGTTCAGCGACGACGCCAAGAAGTCGTCGGCTATTTTGGGCATCACCCTCACACGGAAATCCATCGGCAACGGAGAATATACCGAGTTGGCTGGCATCCCCTACCACGCGCTGGAGCAATACCTGCCACGGCTGGTGAAAGCGGGCTGTCGCGTGGCCATTTGCGAGCAGCTGGAAGACCCGAAATCGGCCAAAGGGCTGGTGAAACGGGGCATTACCGAGCTGGTGACGCCTGGTGTCTCCTACAACGACATGGTGCTGGAGGTGAAAGAAAACAATTTCCTTTGCGGACTGCACCTGACCGACAAGATTCACGGCATCTCATTCCTCGATATCTCCACAGGCGAGTTTTTTGTGGCACAAGGGGATATCCACTATATTGACAAACTGCTGCAGAACTTCCATCCCACGGAGGTGGTGCTGCAACGCAAAAAACAACGCACTTTTCTGGAGCAATTTCCAGAAAAATACTACACCACCACGTTCGACGACTGGGTGTTCACATACGACTTTGCCTCCGAACTGCTGATGAAACAGTTCGGCACCACGTCGCTCAAGGGTTTCGGCGTGGATGAGCTGACCGAGGGTGTCATCGCCGCAGGTGCAGCACTTTACTATCTGGGCGAGACACACCACGACCGCACACAGCACATCACCCGTCTTGCTCGCATTGAGGAAGACCGCTATATGTGGCTTGACAAGTTCACAGCACGCAATCTGGAACTGATACACTCGCCCAACGAGAACGGAAAGACGCTCCTGTCGGTCATCGACCAAACCAGCACCCCCATGGGATCGAGGATGTTGCGACGTTGGATAATGCTGCCGCTGAAAGAGATTGCCCTTATTGAAGAACGGTTGCAGGTGGTGGATTATCTGGTGCGCGACCGAGGATTCTCCGACCAACTACACCACCACATCCGCGGCATCGGCGACATGGAGCGGCTGATATCGAAGGTGGCCGTGGGACGCATCAATCCGCGAGAACTGCAACAGTTGAAACGCTCATTGGGCGAGGTGGAGGAAATCAAACAACTATGCTGTACTGTCAGCGATGCGTCGCTCCAACGTACGGGCGAACAGTTGAACAGTTGCCGTTCCATCTATGAGCGCATAGACCGTGAAATCTCCGAAGACCCGCCCGTGAAGGTAGAGAAAGGCAACGTTATAGCCCCTGGTGTCAATGCAGAATTGGACGAACTGCGCGGAATGGCCACGTCGGGCAAGGACTACTTGATGCGACTGCAACAACAGGAAAGTGAACGTACGGGCATCACATCACTCAAGGTGGGGTTCAACAATGTATACGGATACTATCTGGAGGTTACCAACGCACACAAAAACAAAGTACCACCGGAATGGACACGACGCCAGACGCTCACAAACGCCGAACGATATGTGACTCCTGAGCTGAAAAAATATGAAGAGAAGATCCTTGGCGCAGAAGACCGCATCATGCAGTTGGAATGCCAGATATACGAACAACTACTGGCAGCGTTGACCGAATACGTGCAGCCCATACAGTACACCGCACAACTCATCGCCAAGTTGGACTGCCTGCAAAGTTTCGCAGAAGTGTCGCTGGCCAACAAATACTGCCGTCCTGAACTCAATGACGGGTCTATCATAGACATCCATGAAGGCCGTCACCCTGTGATTGAAACTCAGTTGCCCTTAGGCGAGACATATATAAGTAATAATGTATATCTGGACCGCGACACGCAACAAATTATTATTATCACCGGACCCAACATGTCTGGTAAATCGGCACTGCTACGCCAAACAGCCATCATCGTACTGCTGGCACAGATAGGATGTTACTGTCCCGCACAATCGGCCAAGATAGGCATCGTCGACAAAATATTCACACGCGTAGGCGCATCAGACAATATATCATCGGGTGAATCCACATTCATGGTCGAGATGAACGAGACTGCAAGCATTCTTAACAACGTATCGGACAGAAGCTTGGTACTCCTTGACGAGATAGGCCGCGGCACCAGCACCTACGACGGCATCTCAATAGCTTGGGCCATCACCGAATATCTGCATGAAAACAAACAGATGCGTCCTAAAGTGATGTTTGCCACCCACTACCACGAACTGATAGAAATGGCAGACCACTACGAACGCATACAAAATTACCATATCTCCGTCAAAGAAATCGGCAACAAAGTCATTTTCCTGCGTAAATTGGAGATGGGAGGCAGTGAACATAGCTTTGGCATCCATGTGGCTCGCATGGCTGGTATGCCGGCCATCGTACTGAAACGAGCCAACGCCATGTTAGAGCTGCTGGAATCCAAGTCGGAACGCATCTCAAAAATAAAAGAAAAAAAGAAAAAAAATCCCTCCAATCCCACCCAAACAGCCGATGGTCTGGGCTATCAACTCAGTTTTATCCAACTGGACGACCCTGTCCTAATGGATGTACGAGATAAAATATTAGATATTGACATTGATACACTTACACCAATAGAAGCACTACTGAAACTGAACGAGATAAAAAAAATTGTCAAGAAATAATCAAAAATATTTTCTCGGTTTCAAAAAAGTGTGTACTTTTGCAGCCGATTTCCCAATGCGAAAAGGGGTAGAATCACCTGCGGAAATAGCTCAGTTGGTAGAGCACGACCTTGCCAAGGTCGGGGTCGCGAGTTCGAGTCTCGTTTTCCGCTCTAAATCCAGAGGGCAAGAGGTTAGCCCACAACGCTAAAATTAGCGGAAATAGCTCAGTTGGTAGAGCACGACCTTGCCAAGGTCGGGGTCGCGAGTTCGAGTCTCGTTTTCCGCTCTTAATAAAGCACTTCAGCCTATGCTGCGGTGCTTTTTTTGTGAAAATGGAATAAATCCTTTTTAATGTAAACCAATAAAAAAGCTATGAAGTCTAAGTTATTTTTCTTGCTTACTGTCATTGTTTCAGGCCTGATGATTTCTTCCTGTGCTATCCAAACCTCCATTGCGACTATGGAAAGCAATTACGGAAAGAAAATGAGTACCTCCGAGGAACTGACCGCCAAAGCCCACAT
>CACXCY010000060.1 GCA_902766265.1 uncultured Bacteroidota bacterium | reverse complement strand
TTATTGTTTATGAAGTTTTAGTTGTACTTAGATTCTTGAAAGACACCTCTCCATGCTTTCCGATAATGTCTTGGGCTCTCTACACATTCGCCGTAATGTACCACTTTCTTCCAAAAAACCAAACAATTTATCTTTCAATTCAGAATTTCCGCGTATCATTTCGGGCAAGATTCCTTCTTTGTCACAAAATTGATGTATTTTTTCAAAAATAAGGGAATCTATCACACTTAAATCATGTGGGTCTGTTATGGCTAATCTGTCTAATCTATCTAAACGGTAAGTAATATATTCAAGTTTTTCCTGTAAAAACTCATTCATTGACCCTTCTTTTTTTTTCAACATGAGCAACTTCAAAAGATCCGAAGTTCTTCAAAAAAGTTGTATATGTGGGGTCTTTCTTTGCTTTCTCATCAGTGGCTTTTATTTTTTTTGCCAATTGGTCTTTAAAATCGAGAATCTTATTGTATCTCAAATCTCGTGGATAAGACAAATGTTCAATTGGAGAAGTATCAAAAGAGTAGTCCGTTTTATCATCAATAACTATAATTGCAGGTTTGTCAAATGCCAAACGCATCCCTAACTCAAACATGACATTTGGATTTTTTCCACTAACGTCACATACGACAATGTCATTACTGTAAATATTTTGGATTATTCGTTTTTGAATAATACCGATATCATCAGCATCACTAACAAGATTAGGTGTGTAATCAGCAGTACATATTGCTTCTGAAATAATACCCTTAACTTCAGTCCAATGCTCACTAGGACACCCATCTATCGCCGATATAGGCATGATAATACCACATATGGGTTTGCTTTCTTTATCTTGGATTTTGCTTTTTTCTTTATTTTCCATGACTAACTATTTTGAAATAATCAGCTAGAATTTGATGATGTCGGTTGTGTGTTTTTGGGGCTCTGACGAAATACTATATATTCCACGCCATTGTATTAACTACCCGCAATCTTGTTTCTATACAGATGTAAATGATTTTCCAGACCGTTTACTCAAAGGAAACAAGAGCGTTAAACTCAATATGTTGTTCTTTTTCTTCGCACACCATTCTGCGGCTGATTTCATCTATGTTGCTTTGCTTCGGAAAAGCAAACAAGTTTGCTCTTCTCTCAGCTTCTGCAACTCCTGGCAATGTAAACGAGTTTACATTGCTCTCGCTCTTGCAAATGGGTGTCTATATGTCAGTTTTTATGTCATGATTCATTCATTTTTCACGCTGCAAAGATGCATTATTTTATCAATGAGACAATCTTTTCAACCAAGGATTCTACCCGGGGAAGATAGCGTCTCACATCTTCTTCCGTGGCATCGATAAAGTCGTCGTAATCGCTACCATGTCTGAAGGCAAACACATTCGAGAACAAAGTGCCGTCTTCTCTGGTAAGCGGGCCTTCCTTGACATAGTTAAGGTTAAAGAGGGCGATGACACCTTTATGGGTACCGACCTTGTGGCCGTCGTTAATCAGCAAGGCCGAAGAGGCATAATACAGTGCGTAATACATCCGATTGGCGATGATGCTCCACAATTCCAAGGGCATAACCTTGCGAATGTCATCCATTGCGGCATGTGCCTTTTCGATGCGATAGAGTACAATCGCGCGGCGTTCCTCATCAGTCAGACTCATAGTTGTATTCCCTCCTCTCGTACGTTATATTTGAAAAGTGACGGCGGGGCGCTGTCCCACTGGTCTTTGGTATATACAAGTGTGTTGATTTCCTCACCAATGTCCTGTCCCTTGTCCCACAGGTCATAAGCTATCGCATAGCGTTCGTCATGGGGCATCGGTGGCTTGTTGAGAATCACCACGACATCCCAATCCGAATCCTCGCGGGCATCACCGCGGGCACGGGAACCGTAGAGTATGATGCTCGCATCCGGCTCTGAACTACGCACCGTGGTACGTATCAGATTCAAAACGGAATCCTTGTTATTCAATAAGCTATGCTCTCTCATAAATCAGTATTTTATCACGGTTGGCGGTTTCAGCGGCATACGGACGGAGGGATCCTTCCTCTACCAAATCGACTTCACGTCCGAGCAATTCCTGCAAATCCATCAGCATACCGCCGTGAGTAAATAGGGTAAATGGCTTGCCAGAGCGGTCGGGCACAAAGAGAATATCCACGTCACTGTGTGGTGTTTCCTCTCCTCGGGCAAAGGAACCAAAGAGCCATGCCTTCAAGACCGGCTGCGTCTTGAAGTAGTCAGCAATGATCTGGGTTATCTGTGCGGTGCTCATATTGAATTCGATTTACAATGATTGAAAGCTATATCATGCAGATATTGCATCGGTTGTCAGTATTGAATGCGTTGGCAACTAAATACTCACACTTTGGGAGATGTTGCACTTTCTCCTCTTCTGCGCATTTCTCTTTTTTTCTTTACAATAGCTTCCATATCGTTGTACATTAGTAGGTTCCTCTGATTGTTGAACTGTTATCATTGCATTTCCGTCTCGCTGCAAAGATACATAAAATTCTTCATCTGACAAATTTTGTTGAATATCTTCATTCTTGATAAAGCATTCTTAGGGGTATCATGATCTATTCACGGGCAGCTGTGGGGTGTTTCACGAACATATGTTCATTGGCCCACGAACATATGTTCATCGGCTCACGAACCTATGTTCATTGGCCAATGAACATATCTGCATTTTTGTCAGGTGAGGCATGACATTTTGTCAGTGTCGGGCAGGACGCTTTCCAGCGGACCGCGTAAGTTTTGGGGCGAAATGTTGATTGTTCTTAAATTAATTGCTATATTTGCAAAACAATCCATCTCTTGACGTGGCGGTGCACGTAGCTGTATATCAGTGTGTTCTTTTTGAATGTGAATGTACGAGGTTATATGTATGTCAAGAAGGGGAGGGGACAGCTGTTGCGAGAAAACAACTTCTAAAAACTAAAAAATAACAATTTATCATGGTAGATTATAAGAAGATAGGGCTTGTCAACACCCGCAAAATGTTTGCCAAGGCAGTGGACGGTGGCTATGCCATCCCGGCATTCAATTTTAACAATATGGAACAGATGCAGGCCATCATCCAGGCCGCCGTCGAGACCAAGTCGCCGGTCATCCTCCAAGTGTCCAAAGGTGCCCGTGAGTATGCCAACCAGACGCTGCTGCGTTATATGGCTGAAGGTGCTGTGGAATATGCCAAGGAGCTGGGCTGCGCCCACCCTGAGATAGTGCTGCACTTGGACCATGGTGACACTTTCGAGACATGCAAGAGTTGCATCGACATGGGCTTTTCGAGTGTCATGATTGACGGTTCCTCCCTGCCTTACGATGAGAATGTCGCCGTCACCCGGAAAGTGGTGGAATACGCCCACCAATACGATGTCACCGTAGAGGGTGAGCTTGGCGTTCTGGCAGGCGTTGAGGATGAAGTCTCTGCCGCCGAAAGCCATTACACCAAACCCGAAGAGGTGATAGATTTCGTATCTAAGACAGGTGTCGACAGTCTGGCCATCTCCATCGGTACCAGCCATGGCGCCTATAAGTTCACCCCGGAGCAGTGCACCGTCGACCCCAAGACGGGTCGTCTGCTGCCTCCTCCGTTGGCTTTCGATGTGCTCGAGGCCGTTGAGGAGAAACTTCCCGGATTCCCCATCGTGCTTCACGGCTCCAGCTCAGTGCCGCAGGAAGATGTGGATACCATCAACAAATATGGTGGCGCACTGAAAGCTGCCGTGGGTATCCCTGAAGAGCAGCTCCGCAAAGCTGCCAAGAGTGCTGTTTGCAAGATTAACATCGACAGCGACAGCCGTCTGGCTATGACGGCGGCCATCCGCAAGACGCTGGCTGAGAAACCTGCCGAATTTGATCCTCGCAAATATCTGAAACCCGCGCGTGAGAGCATGAAGAAGCTTTACATCCACAAGATTGTCAACGTGCTTGGTTCCAACGATAAGCTGCTGGAGAAGTAGGTTTCCTTTAGGGCTGTGGCCCACACTTGCAACGGGGAGCGGCTTGTTGGCTCCCCGTTTTTTTCTTTCCTAGTAAGCCAGTGCACACTAAAACATAATCTCCGCGCGTTAATATGAAACTGTTTTGAATTTATTCAATAATTTTCTTATGCCATCTAAACGGTGCTTTTTATGCAGTACTTCAGTTACAATGGAGCCACATTGTGCCTTCAGCACTGCAAAAAAATCCCTCGTTTATATGTCCAATAATTCTCATTAATAAAATCAAAACAGTTTCTACATCCATGAAGAAAAGTAGCGACAAATATATAGAAATCAAAGGAGCGAGGGTCAACAACCTGAAGAATATCGACGTTGCCATACCGCAAGGGCGGCTGGTTGTCATCACTGGTCTCAGCGGCAGCGGCAAGTCGTCGTTGGCTTTCGACACGCTCTATGCCGAAGGACAGCGGCGCTATGTGGAGAGCTTGAGCAGTTATGCGCGTCAGTTCATGGGGCGTGTGGCAAAGCCCGAGGTAGACTATATACTGGGTATCTCGCCTGCCGTGGCCATAGAGCAGAAGGTGAACACCACCAACCCCCGGTCAACGGTGGGCACCTCGACGGAGATATATGAATATCTCAAATTGCTCTACGCCCGTGTGGGACACACCTTCTCGCCCATATCGGGCTGCGAGGTGAAGCGCCACAGCGTGAGCGATGTGGTGGACTATATCTACACCCTGCCTGAGGGGTCGAAAGTAATGCTGTATTCCCCGTTGGAGATTAGCAAGGAGCGTCCGCTGAAGGCACAACTCGGGATTCTGCAGCAGGAGGGCTTTGTGCGTTTCTCGTTGGGCGGGACGGTAATGAGGATTGACGATTATCTGCAAGGCGGCAGCGATGTGGCTGAGGAACATCCGCGTCTGTTGGTGGACCGTGTGACGGTGCGTCATGGCGATGACGACCAGATGGCACGTGTTTCTGAATCGGTGCAGACGGCTTTCTTTGAGGGACGTGGCGCCTGCGAGGTGGAAGACTTATCGCCGGAAGCCGATGGTGAGTTGCGGCGCCGGGCGTTCAGCAACCGGTTTGAGGCCGACGGCATCACATTTGAGAAGCCCAACCCCAATTTCTTCAGCTTTAACAACCCCTACGGTGCCTGCTCTACGTGCCAAGGGTACGGCAGCATCATAGGTATTGACGAAGACAGGGTAGTGCCCAACAAGCAGATGTCCGTCTATGAGGGTGCTGTGGTGTGCTGGAGAGGCGAGAAGATGAGCGAGTGGCAAAACTGGTTCATCCGTCAGGCCGGCAAGAATGATTTTCCCATCCATATACCCTATAACGACCTCACTGAAGAACAGCGGGATTTGCTCTGGCACGGCAACGGCAACAGCCAGTTTCCCTGTATCGACAATTTCTTCAAATGGGTGGAGACACAGCAACAGAAGATACAGTACAGGGTCATGCTGTCGCGTTTCCGTGGCAAAACGGCATGTCCCGACTGCAAAGGCACACGTTTGCGCAAGGATGCATCCTATGTCAAGGTCTGTGGCAAAAGCATCACTGAGCTGATGGTGATGCCTGTCAAGGAATTGGCTCTTTTTGTTGACGGGATGGAGCCGCAGCTGAGCGATTACGAGCGCGACCTGACCAAGCGCATCGTTGTGGAACTGAAAAACAGGGTGGGCTATCTGATGGATGTGGGACTGGGTTACCTGACGCTGAACCGACTGAGCAACACCCTGAGCGGAGGCGAATCGCAACGCATCAACCTGGCCACCTCCCTGGGCAGTTCGCTGGTGGGGTCGATGTATATCCTCGACGAACCTTCCATAGGACTCCATTCGCGCGACACAGAACAGCTGATACATGTGCTGAAAGAGTTGCGGGACTTGGGCAACACTGTCATTGTGGTGGAACACGATGAAGACATTATCCGTGCTGCCGACTATATACTTGACATAGGTCCTGGAGCCGGACGTCTGGGAGGCGAAGTCGTCTTTGAGGGCGATTTTGAGAAACTGCGTCGTGAAGGACCGAAATTGAAAAATTCCTATACCGCCGACTATCTCTTGGGCAAACGCTCCATACCGTTGCCGGATAGGCGTCGCAAGTGGCGCGACCGCATAACGATACATGGTGCCTATTGCAACAACCTCAAGAAAGTGGATGTGGACATCCCGTTGAATGCCCTGACGGTGGTCACGGGCGTGAGCGGCAGCGGAAAGACGAGTCTTATCAAGAACGTGCTTTACGACGTACTGCAGAAACGTTTTGAGGGCAACCCTGACTATGTGGGCAAGTGTGCTGGTATCACGGGCGATATGAAGCGCATTACAGGGGTGGAGCTCGTGGATCAGAATCCCATAGGACGCTCCTCACGAAGCAACCTGGCCACCTATATGAAGGCCTATGATGAGATTCGGCAGCTCTATGCGCAGCAGCCGCTGGCCAAAGCGCGTGGCTATAAGCCCGGCTATTTCTCCTTCAATGTGGAGGGAGGCCGTTGTGAGGCCTGCGAAGGCGAGGGGTACATCACTGTGGGTATGCAGTTCATGGCCGACGTGCATCTGGTCTGTGAAGAATGTCATGGTACCCGTTTCAAAAGCGAGGCGTTGGAGGTGCTCTACAAAGGCAAGAATGTTAGCGAGATCCTGGACATGACGGTAGACCAAGCCATGGAGTTCTTCTCGTCCGATAGCGAGAAGGAAACCGGGACGGCGAATAGCCAGCGTATGGTGACCAACGCCATTCAGACTCGCCTGAAGCCGTTGCAGGACGTGGGCTTGGGCTATCTCAAATTGGGACAGAGCTCCAGTTCACTCTCTGGCGGTGAGGCGCAGCGCATTAAGTTGGCTTCCTTCCTGATTAAGGGCAGCAATGAGCAGCCGCTGTTGTTCATCTTCGACGAGCCCTCGATAGGTCTCCATTTCCACGATATCCAGAAACTCATTTTGGCGTTCAATACGCTTATCGACAAGGGGCATAGCATAGTGATTATCGAGCATAACTACGATATTATCAAAGTGGCCGACTGGGTGATAGACATGGGGCCTGAAGGTGGCAATGAGGGTGGAAACGTTGTTTTCGCCGGTCTCCCCGA